>CAIWXH010000127.1 GCA_903916565.1 uncultured Oscillochloris sp.
CCACACTGTCATACGTGCGACTGAGCGTCGTGGCGGCGCTGTTGCCGTTGCCCGCCGTGTCGGTCGCAACCCCGGCGGCGACATTCACCGTCACCGCGCCTTGGGCGATGGGTGTCAGGGTGAAGGTGTAGACCAGCCCGCTCACCGGCGTGAACGCACTGACGGTGCCGTTGCCCACGCTCAGGTCGGTGGCGATAAAGCCGCTGACGCTCTCGCTGAAGGTCACCGTCACCGGGATGGTGCTGGCGTTGGTCGGGTCGGTCGTCGGGGCGCTCAGGCTTACCGTTGGCGCCACACTGTCATACGTGCGACTGAGTTGAGTCGCGGCGGTGTTGCCGTTGCCCGCCGTGTCGGTCGCAACCCCAGCGGCGACATTCACCGTCACCGGGCCGTCGGCGCTGGGTGTCAGCGTGAACGTGTAGACCAGCCCACTGACCGGCGTGAAGGCGCTGACGGTGCCGTTGCCCACGCTCAGGTCGGTGGCGATAAAGCCACTGACGCTTTCGCTGAAGGTGACCGTCACGGGGATGGTGCTGGCGTTGGTCGGGTCGGTCGCCGGGGCGCTCAGGCTCACGGTCGGCGCCACACTGTCATACGTGCGGCTGAGTTGAGTGGCGCTGGTGTTCCCGTTCCCCGCTGCGTCGGTCGCAACCCCGGCGACGACGTTCACCGTCACCGCGCCTTGGGCGCTGGGCGTCACGGTGAAGGTGTAGACCAGCCCGCTCACCGACGTGAAGTTGCTGACGGTGCCGTTGCCCACGCTCAGGTCGGTGGCGATAAAGCCGCTGACGCTCTCGCTGAAGGTGACGGTCACCGGGATGGTGCTGGCGTTGGTCGGGTTGGTCGTTGGGGCGCTCAGGCTCACGGTCGGCACGATCCGATCTACGGTATAAATCTCGCCGGTGGTGAAGGTGCCGTTTACCGGGCCGGTGCCGCCGAGGGCCACCGGCACCGCGTCGGTGCTTCTGATGGAGTCGTTGTCCACCAGATTAAGCTGGATCGTCCCGGTCTGGTTGGCGACCGTCGTGCCGGCAACCGTCCAGGTGGTGCCGCTGCCGCTGACGGTGCCGATGGTGGCGGTGGCCTGCCCGCCGGTCTTCGTCAGCGTGAAGTCGGTGGCGTCTACGCCGGTGACGGGCATGTTGAAGGTGACGGTGAAGACGGCGCTGGCCGCGTTGGTCGGGTTGGCTCCGGCGCGAGCGATGCTCCGCACCGAGGGGAATTGCACCTCGTAGACGCCCATGTCCACGGTGCCACCGACAATACGCGGGTTGCCGTCGCGGTCGGTCGCGGGCAGCGCCGGGGCGGTGACGGTGTTGCTGCCCGCGTTGATCGCGGGCGACGCCGCCAACAGATGCAGGTCGCCGCCCGTGCTGGGCGCAGCAGGCACCGCCGTGGTGAAGAGCGGGTCAGTGTCGAGGTTGCCACCGCTGTTGGTGCCGAAGGCGACCACCCACGCGCCGCTGCCGCCCGAGCCTTGCACCAGGCTGTTGGCGATCACCGAGGTTAAGGGACTATTGGAGATTGCAGGGTCGGTGGGCGCAGTGTTGCCCCAGATAATGCTGTTGCGAATCTGTAGCGGACTAGCGCTGTTAATGTTCTGGATCCCGCCGCCGACTGTGGCACTATTGCCACTGATCGTGACATTGGTCAACACCGGGTTGTTGTTGGTATCATTCTGGATCCCGCCGCCGTAGGTGGCGCTGTTGCCGCTAATCGTGACATTGGTCAGCACCGGGTTACTCGTGAAGTTCTGCATCCCGCCGCCGTAAAGAGCGCTATTGCCGCTGATCGTGACATTGGTCAGCACCGGATTGCTATTGGAATTGCAAATCCCACCGCCGCTCGTCGTGATGTTGTTCCCGCTGAGCGTGACATTGGTCAGGGTCGGGTTACTGAAGCTGTTGTACATCCCGCCGCCCCATGTGGCACTGTTGCCACTGAGGGTGACATTCGTCAGCGTTGGGCTGCTGGCATTGTTGTACATCCCGCCGCCGGTGGGTGCGTAGTTGCCGCTAATGATGAGATTGCTCAGCGTTGGGCTGCTGCTGTTGTTGAACATCCCGCCGCCGCAGTCTATGCCTGGACATACACCACCGCCATTCGCATTCCCGCCGCTGATCGTCACGCCGTCAAGGGAGGCCCCGGTGACGCCAGTGACGACGTGGTAGCTGTTGTCGGTGTTCGTGCCTACGGTGCCAATGTCGCCGCTCAGCGTGACCACGTTCGTCACCCAGTTGCGCTGGTCGCGTAGCGTCTCGGTTCCGGCGAAGCCGCCGTAGACCGCCACACCGTTCTTCAGTGTGAAGGTGGCGGTGCGTGGGTCGGCGGGATTGGTCAGTGCCGTCGGCGTGTAGATGCCCGTGGCGACCCACAGGTCATTGCCTTTGCCGGCGGCCCCGAGGGCGGTTTGCAGGCTGGTGTAGGCATTGGCCCACGAGGTGCCGTTGTTGGCCCCGGTGGCGTTGGCCTTCACGTAGCGCACCAACCCATACTCGTAGGCGCCCATATCCACGGTGCCGCCGACGATGCGCGGCTTGCCGTCGCGGTCGGTCGTGGGCAGCGTCGGGGCGGTGACGGTGTTGTTGCCGCCATTGATCGCGGACGACGCCGCCAACAGGTGTAGGTCGCCGCCGGTGCTGGGCGCGGCAGGCACCGCCGTGGTGAAGAGCGGGTCAGCGTCGAGGTTGCCGCCGCCGTCGGTGCCGAAGGTGGTCACCCACGCGCTGCTGCCGCCCGAGCCTTGTACCAGACTGTTGGTGATCACCGGGGTTGAGGCATTGTTGGAAATCGCGGGGTCGGCGGTGGTCGCGCTGTTGCCCCAGATGATGCTGTTCCTCATTTGTACGTTGCTGCTGCTTTGGTTGTACATCCCGCCGCCGGTGGTGGCGCTGTTGCCGCTGAGGGTGACGTTGGTCAGCACCGGGTTGCTGCTGATTTGGTTGCGAATCCCGCCGCCGCTGCCCGTGGCGCTATTGCCGCTGATGGTCACGTTGGTCAGCACCGGGTTGCTTTTATAGTTGCTCATCCCACCACCTCCTGTGGTGGCATTGTTCCCGCTGAAGGTGACGTTGATCAATGTCGGATTGCTGTCCGTGTCGTTCTCCATCCC
The DNA here is from genome assembly GCA_903916565.1 of uncultured Oscillochloris sp. GTDB lineage: Bacteria > Chloroflexota > Chloroflexia > Chloroflexales > Chloroflexaceae > CAIWXH01. Next base: position 3,113 of record CAIWXH010000127.1, read on the forward strand.
GCCGCCAACGCCGGCACTATTGCCGCTGAAGATGACATTGCTCAGCGTTGGGCTACTGTTCGCCCAGTTGAGCATCCCGCCGCCGGCATTGGCGGGCGCGGCACCAGCATTCGCATTGCCACCGCTAATCGTTACGCCGTCAAGCGTGGCCCCAGTCGCGCCGGTGACAACGTGGATGCTATTGGTGGTGTTCCCCGTCACGGTACTGATGTCGGTAATCACCGGGGTCTGGCTGTCATTATTATCAATGTCGCCGCTCAGCACGATCAGGTTCGTCACCCAGTTGCGCTGGCTCCGCAGCGTCTCCGTCCCGGCGAAGCCGCCGTAGACCGCCACGCCATTCTTCAGCGTGAAGGTGTCGGTACGCAACGTGCCGGGTTTGTAGGTGCCCGTGGCGATCCAGATTTCGTCGTAACTGGTGGCGATGGCGAGGGCGGTTTGCAGGCTGGTGTAGGCATTGGCCCACGAACTGCCGTCGTTTGCGCCGAGAGCGTTGGCCTTCACATAGAAGGCGCGCCACTCATACGCGCCTATATCCACGGTGCCACCGACAATGCGCGGCTTGCCGTCGATGTCGGTCGCGGGCAGCGCCGGGGTCGCGACGACGTTGCTGCCCGCGTTGATCGCGGGCGAACCACTCACCAAGTGCAGGTCGCCACCCGTGCTGGGCGCAGTGGGCACCGCCGTGGTGAAGAGCGGGTCAACGTTGAGGTTGCCGGTGCCCGCATAGCCGCCCTGCACAATGCTGTAGCTCACGGCGGGGGTCGAGGAGGCATTGTAAAACGCGGGGTCGAGGGTCGTTGCCGTATTGCCCCAGATGATAGTGTTGCGAACTTTTGGGTTGCTGAGGTAACTATAGATTCCGCCGCCGAAGTCGGCGACGTTGCCGCTGATGCTGACGTTGGTCAGCACCGGGTTGCTGGAGAAGTTTTTCATCCCGCCGCCGTCGAAGGCGCTGTTGCCGCTGAGGATGACGTTGCTCAGCACCGGGTTGCTGTTTTGGTTGAACATCCCGCCGCCGTAGGTGGCAATGTTCCCGCTAAGGGTGACATTGGTCAGCGTCGGGTTGCTGTTCGTCTCGTTATCCATCCCGCCGCCGTTGAAGGAGGCGCGGTTGCCGCTGAGCGTGACGTTGGTTAGCGTCGGGCTGCTGCCGCTGTTGAACATCCCACCGCCGCTGTCGTTGGGCGCAGTACCATTCGCATTGCCGCCAGTAATCGTCACCCCATCGAGGGTGGCCCCGGTGGCTCCGGTGACGACGTGGTAGCTATTGGTGGTATTGCCCGTCACCGTGGTGAGGTTGGTAAGCACCGGGGTCTGGCTGTCATTCGTGTCAATGTCGCCGCTCAGCACGGTCTGGTTTGTCACCCAGTTGCGCTGGCTGCGTAGCGTCTCGGTTCCGACGAAGCCGCCGTAGACTGCCACGCCATTCTTCAGCGTGAAGGTGTCGGTGCGTAACGTGCCGGGTTTGTAGGTGCCCGTGGCGATCCAGATTTCGTCGCCGGGGCTGGCGGTGCTTAGCGCCGGGGCCAAGTCTTTCGCGTTGAGCCAATCTGCGCCGCTGCGCGTGCCGGTGCCCCCCGGCGTGACAAAGATCACCCCGGCGGCGCGCACCGGCGGGGCGAAGAACAGGCTCACGACCATCAGCGTGGCGGCAAGCGCCAGCAGCACGGACGGGGCGGCGCTGCGGCGGTGGGCGGCGGGGGTGCGAAGCGACTTCATAGCGAGTTCCTTGCGTCAAGCGCGAATGTCACGGGCACGGGTTGGGTGGTCTATCCGCAGCAATGGCAAAAAGCGCAAGAGCGTGCATCCGTAACGCTGTCACCCTGAGCGCAGCGAAGGGTCCCGACCGAGATGCTTCGCTGCGCTCAGCATGACAAGATGCCGCACTGCGTTCCTTCTACGCTATTGCCAACAAGCGACATTGCATCACCCCAAGCCCTGTCAGGGGCGCACCCCTGACAGGGCTTTTCGAGTTGTGGTAGTATGCACCTCTCAGCATACGAACCTACCGTGACAAGATCGTTGTGAAAGCGGCCATGTACGCCGTTGCTCGGCCTGATATTTCTGTGCCGTCTGGCCCACGGTAGCGTGAGCCGGACGGACGATGGTTGAACCATGATCGAGCTGCACCTCCAACTCCTTGGTTCGTTCCAGGTTCGCGTGGCGGGCACCCCGGTCACCACGTTTCCGACCAACAAAGCGCGGGCGCTGCTGGTGTTTCTGGCCCTGGAGGCCGACCGGCCCCACGAGCGCGAGCGGCTCGCCCATGTGCTCTGGCCCGATGAGTTGCCCGAGAAGAGTCTGGCGAATCTGCGCCAGGGCATCCATCGGCTGGAACATGCCTGCGCCGGGGTGGCGCTGCTGCACACCACACGCCACGCCGTGCAGCTCAATCCGGCGCTTGAACTTCGCAGCGACGTGGGGCAGTTGCTGGCGGCGGTGGCGGCGGCACAGGCCCACGACCATCGGCGCCTGAGCGTCTGCGGCCCCTGCATTGGTGCCCTGCGCGAGGCGACCGCGCTCTATCGGGGCGATCTGCTGGTGGGCTTTAGCGGCGGCGACGGGCTGCCCTTCGACGAGTGGCTGACGACCCGGCGCGAGCATCTGCGCGGGGCGTGCGCCTGGGCGCTGGCGGCACTGGCGACCTACCACGAGCAGCGCGGCGAGGGTGAGGCGGCCCGCACGGCGCTGCGCCGCTGGCTTGAGCTGGAACCGTGGCACGAGGAAGCGCACCAGCGCCTCATCACCAGCTTGGCCCGTGACGGTCAGCGCGGCGCGGTCTTGGCGCAGTTTGCGCGCTGTCGGCGGAGCTTGGCCCGTGAGTTGAATGTCGAACCGTCGAGCGAGACCATTGAACTGGTGAACAAGGCCCGCTCCGGGCGGCTGGGCGACTGGCCCGCGCCGCCCTTCAGCGTGCCCGCCGCCGAGCCGCCCCTGGTCGCCCGCGAGACGGAGTTGGCCGTGATTGGCGCACACTTGGCCTTGCGCCATGGTCGCCTGTTCACGCTGAGCGGGCCGGGGGGCAGCGGCAAGACGCGCATCGCCCTCGCCGCCGCGACCGCCGCCCGAGGCAGCTTTACCGACGGCATCTTCTTTGTTCCCCTGGCGCATATCACCACGCCCGACGGGATGCTCGCCGCCGTGGTCGCCGCGCTTGGCCTGCGTGTCCAGAGCCACGACGCCGACCCGGTCACGCTGCTGCACGCCTATCTGCGCGACCGTGAGCTGCTGCTTGTTTTGGATAACTGCGAGCAACTCCTCGCCGGGGCCAACCTGCTGGCCGACCTGCTCGCCGCCGCGCCCGCGTTGCACCTGCTCGTCACTTCGCGGGCCGCGCTGCGCCTCGCCGCCGAAGCGGTGCTGGCGGTTGATGGGCTGGCGTTGCCGCCGCTCACGGCGTTGGCGTTGCACCAAGGCAGCGTGGCTGATGCCGCCACGCTCGATCATGTGCCAGCGGTACGGCTCTTCTTGCAAACCGCCCGCCGCGCCGCCCCCGGCTTCGCGCCCAACCCCGAGGAACTGCATGCCATCGCCGCGATCTGCCACGCGGTCGGCGGCTTGCCGCTGGCGCTGTTGATCGCCGCTGGCCTCGTCACCAAGCTGGCGCCCGCCGCCATTCTGCGCTTGTTGCAGCAGAATCTCGACCTGCTGACCACCGACTGGCGCGGAATGCCCGCCCGCCACCAGAGCGTGCGCGCCCTCTTTGAGAGTAGCCGCCAACTTGTCGGGGCCACCGAGCGGCTCGTCTTGGCCCACTGTGCGCTCTTTCCCGGCACCTTCACCCGCGAGGCCGTCGCCGCCGTGGTGGGCGGCGACGGCTTGGGCTGCGCGCTTCTCCCGCTGCCGTGCGAACAGCAGTTTGGGCGCTGCCAATATTTGCCCGCCACATGCGGCACCGCGCTGGCGCTGGAAACACTCACCGAACACGCCCTGCTACAACGGCACGGGCCAGGGCGCTACACGCTGCACCCGCTGGTGCGGCAGTTCGTCGCTGAGGGTTTCACCATGCTGCCGGTCGCCGAACAGGCGGCGGGGCAAGCGCGGCACCGCACCTTCTTTCTGCATCTGCTCAGTCACCTGGCCGACCAGATCACCGGCCCCAACGGGCGCGAGGCGGTCGGGCGACTGCGTGACGCGGTGGGCGATATTTCGGTGGCGTGGCAAACAGCGGTCGCAGCCGACGATTACAGCTTAATCGCCGCAACGCTCCCTGGCTTCCGTACCGTGGCGCGGATCGGCGCCATTCACTCCACCCGCGCCATCGCGCTCACCGAGGCCATCGCGCGCTTCCGCACACGCGACGGGGCGGCGGTTAAGCATCTGCTGGTCAAGTTGCTGGTCTTACAGGCTGAGGTGGCCTACACTTGGGGCGACTACCAGGCGCTGATTGCCGCCGCTGCCGAAGCCACCGCCCTCGCCGTCGCGCAGGGGTTCGCCCTTGAGGCAGCGGAGGCGCACTTGGCCTGGGGCAAAGGGCTGTGGCGTCTTGGCGACGCAGCGGGTGCCCGTGAGCAACTGAAGGACGCCGCCGCCAACGCCCGTGGTCTCACGGGCGAGATCAGTCAGCGCTTGCGAAGCAGCATTCACAGCTACCAGGGTCTGATTGACTGGTCGCGGGGTGCCTTCGGGCCAGCGCGGGCGCACTACACGGCGGCGCTGCGGATCGCCCCCGCCGCCGCCAGCTACGGCGAGGCGTTTTACGATGCGCTTGGTGGCGGCGTTGGGGCGCAACGCAACCCGCGCACCGCCGCCAGCTACGGTGAAGGGGACGCCCTGAACACCGTGGCCTTGGTCGCCCTGGCTCAAGGGGCGTACCGCGAAGCGCTCACCCACGGCAACGCGGCCCACGCCAGTTATCAAGCGACCGGCAACCAGAGCGGCGCAAGCCGTGCGCTGATCAGCGTGGGCTTGGCCCAGATGTATGGATGGGAAGATCTCGCCGCGCAGGAGGCGTTTGTCGCCAGCCAGCACCGCTGCGTCGAGATAGGCGACCACCAGAATGCGAACCTCGCCGCCATGCTCGGTGGCATCCTCCTGACGCGCCTTGGTGCCTATGATGAAGCCCAGGCCGCGCTTGAGGCGAGCTTGGCGCACGGTCGTGAGCGCAACTACCGTTGGGCGCTCAGCTTCGGCCTCGCCTACCAGGGGCTGCTGCGCCACCTGATGGGCGACCACGTTGGCGCGGCGGCGAGCTGCCACGAGGCGCTGGGCCTGATTGAGCAGATTGGCGACCCGATGCTCGACTCCTACGCGGCGACGCACCTCGGCCACGCCTTAGCGGCGCTGGGTCGCCCCGCCGAGGCGTGGGCCTACTATGAGCGCGCCGCCACCTTCCGCCGCCTGATTGGACAGCGCCACTTGGCCCCCGACCCCTTGGCGGGGCTGGCTCGCTTGGCCTTGGAGCGGGGCGACCTCGCCGATGCGCTAACCCATGTCGAGACGATTCTGAGCATCAGTGACACGACGGGGCTTGTCGGCACCGACGAGCCAGGGCGCATCGCGGTCGTCTGTCACGCCGTACTCACCGCTGCGGGCGATGCGCGGGCCGCTACGGTACTTGCCACCGGCGCCCGCAGCCTTGCCGCCCGCGCCGAGCGGCTGGCCGCAAGCCCGTGGCTTCAGCAGCGCCTGACGCAGATCGTCGCCGCCAATGTGTCGCTGCTTATGCTGGCGGGCTAACCCGACGGGGGATCGCACGAGCGGGCCGATGTCGGCCCGCTCGCAGATAAACCGGGCATCAGCCCCAGTGCGCCCCTAGCCCACCGCCCGCCGCAGCGTTGCCCCCGTGCCCATCAGCACCAGCGCGCACACCAGCCAGGGCCAGCCCTCGGCCTCGGGCGCCCCCGTCGCGGGCAGCGTCGTGGGCACGAGTACCGGCGTACTCGGCGGGGCCAGCACCACCTCGGCCTGCGCCGGGCTGCGGAAGACGAGATGTTGCACCACCGTCTGCCCCGCCGCCAGCGCGACGGTTACGGGTGCCTGCGCGTTCGTCCCCTGCCCCGCCGCCAGACTCAGCGCGACGGCGTAGGTGCTGGGCGTCAGCCCGTTCACCTCATAGTTGCCGTGCGCGTCCGTC
>CAIWXH010000128.1 GCA_903916565.1 uncultured Oscillochloris sp.
CGCCGCCCAGTTCGTTGAGTCGTTCGAGCGCCTGTTGCGCTCGTTCTTCCGCTGATTGCCCACGAGGTGGCATAGCCCCTCTCCACACGCCCACGCGCGTTCGCCGTGGGTACTATCGGTTCCATTCCTACCTACCGTGCGTGTGACTCTCCCCGATACTTAGAGTGTGCTGAAAATCGAACCTCCTTTGGTCATGACAAACAACAGGTTGATCAAGATCCCCACGACGAGACTGACGGCGACCATCAGCAGCAAGTACATCGTGCGGCGGCGCAACATGCGCTTGAACTCGCTTTGCAAGATGAGTTCAAGCGTGGCCTGTTGGGCCTCCAGCACCGTATCAATGCGTCCACCCTCGGCCTCCGCCTGGGCCAGCGCCGCGCACACATCAGACAGCTCGCGGCAGTTCCGCTCACGGACCACGACCGCCAGCGCCTCGAACGGGCGTAGGCGGTGCTGCTCGCTCACGCGCAGCGCGTCAGCGACCGCCGCCTGCATCGCCGCCCACTGGGGGCGGGGACGCACGATGTAGCGGTTCAGCACCTCAATGGGCGCCTCGAAGCTGCCCAGCGAAACCCGCACAAAGCTGATGAAGCTCGGGGTGAGGGCACGGAGGGCCACCGCCTCGCGCTGCCGCTGCACGAGCGGCTTGCGCGGGATGACCACGCCGAGGTAGAGGTAGGCCGCAAGCGCGCTGACCAGCAGCAGGAGTCGTGTGTCGCCCTGCACATTGCCGACGAACACGATGACCACCAGCACGGCGGCAACCGGGATGCCGGTGAACTGTCCCGCGAGATAGCGCCCCGACATCCCGACGGTGCTCGGTGCCATCGGCATCCCGGCCACCAGACTCCGCTCCCGCTGGAGCAGCAGCATCCCCCAAAACAGCAGCATTCCCCCAGCGACCGCGAGCAGTGCGTAGGGCGCACCGGGGGCAGTGAGCATATCGATCATCGGCATGGCACGTCCTTCCCTTCCCACAGAGGCCGCACATGCGTCGGCCTCTGCGGCATGTGTTGCTAGTAGTCCACGTCATCGGCCTGGGAGAGCAGGATGCCACCAACAATCGGCATCAGGAGGGAAACGACCACCACCACGCCGACGATCATCCCGAGCGGCGAACCCGTGTACGCCTCGCGCACCCGATCCCATTGGGTCGCGGCCAGATAGAGCGCCATCGCCAGGCCCGCCAGGCCCACGGCCATGCCGCTGTAGCGCATCTGCGCCAGCTCGGTCACCGCCTCCTGCCGCCGTCGCTCGGATGCTTGGAGCGCGTCGTAGGCCGACGTGACCCGCAGCACCAGCACATCAAGGGGCTGCTCTGCCGCCACGCTCAGGTGATCAAGAAAGGTGGCGTGCTGCCGCGAGGGCGTCTGCGCGGCGAGCGCGGACACCACCTGCGCGGCGGTCGCAATCCCCTCGGTAGACTGGAGCGGCACCCCCTGGCGGGCGATCAGAAAGCTCCACTCGCCCGTCAATGGGCTGGGCGGTTCATCGGCCAGCACCTTCTCCACGGCCTGCCGCAGGCCGTTCCCCGAACGCAGGAGGACACTCAACCGCCCCACAGCGGCGGTCAGGTCGTGCTCCAGCGCGGTCACATAGCGCCGCTCGAAGATTCCCAGTAGCGCCCATGCCAGCAGCGCGGTGAGCGGCGCGGCGGCGATGAGCGCCACCATCATCGGCTGGAGCAGGCTCAACACCAGCAGGACGCCCACCACCCCGGCGGCCATGACGCTGAGAAAGCGCCCGATGGGCGTGGTCGGGGGGGTGAAGAACAGGGCCACATCGGGGACGCTGCCGGGAGGCAACGTTGCCCGCCGTCGCGCCGCCCGCGTGGTGTCTTGGATGATCAGCACTTGGCTCAGATTACCGCGCAGGATGAAGATGAGCAGCAGCAGCGCGACAATGGTCAGTGCGACCGGCACCACGCTCACCAGCCATGCGGTCTCTGGGTTGGTGACCCGCGACGTGAGCGCACGATCAGGCATGACTCTCCTCCTGCTGGGCGACCAGTTGTCGGATACGGGCCTCGGTCGCGTCGAGCAACCGAGGCTCCGCCTCGCCGCGATCCACGAGCAGCACCAAGGCGTCCCGGCGCACCGTCACGGCCGCCAGCGCCGCCTCGGGCGAAATGCGGTCGCCTTGCTCCCGGCCCAGGAGCGCGATCACCTCGTTGGGGTCGGCACCACTATCGAGCGACCGACGGGCGCGACCGACGCGCTCGAACACCTCCCGATCTGCCTCCTGGCCTTGGGCAACGACCAGGGCCAGCGATTCCCAGCGGCCAGCGGGCGACACCGCCGCCGTGAGCACGAGATCCGCCTGCGCCGCGCCCAGCCGAATCCGTGCCGCGCCCCACAGCCGCCGCCGGATCAGCGCTTCGATCGCGCTGCCGAGCGCCGCGCTCGCGGTGGTGGCGTCGTCCATCCGCGCCGAATCGGCCTCCAGCGCGTAGGCCGCCGCCGTCACCAGTTGCGGGTCGTGCCGCTCCAGCCATGCCCGCCGCAGCGTGGCGAGTGCCAACTCAACCTGCCCGCTACTCACCGCCTGCTGTGCCCGCACCAGGGCGTCCTCGACCGCCGCGCGGCTCGTCGGGGCCGCACGTACCCGCCGCTCGGCTTTGAGCAGCCGAAACTTCTGCGCGAGTGCGACCGGCGTCCGATCGTCCCCGTCCACCCAGCGGAGGACATCGCCCTCAGCAACGGCCTGCACCGGCCATGTGAGCATGCCGTCATCGTCCACCTGCATCTCGGTCAGCGGCACCATGCGGGGACGGACATGCGATCCGTCGCGCACCACCCCGTCGAGCAGCACCACCTCACTGATAAAGCGCCGCCCGCCCATCTTCTCGATGTGAATCACCACCTCAATGTTGTCGCAGGCGTCCTCCAGCGCGTTCTCCCGTCGCCCCTCATAGACATAGGCTCCCGGCATGGCGGCGCAGTCCGCGAAGCGCTGGATCGCCGCTTGGCAGCTCTTTGCGTGCAACGTGGTAAGGATGGCGTGCCCACTGACGGCGATGGTCAAGATGGCCCCCGCCTCGTCGCCCCGTGTCTCGCCAGGGGCGACCACCGTGGGCGTCTGCCGCAGCGCCTCCTTGGCCGCTCGCCCAAAGGCACGCGGCTCATAGTTCGTTCGCACCAGCTCGCGGGTCCACGCCGCATGCCGCACGTTAATCTCTAACGTGTTGTCCTCAATCGTGATCACATGCGGCTGGCCCGGCCACGAGTTGATGATGCTTTCCAGCAGCGCGGTCTTCCCGCATCCGGTTTCGCCTGCGATGATGAAGCTGCACTTGGCGCGCGCAAACAACAGCAGCAGCGCATGGATCTCCGCGCTAAACCCGCCGCGCTGATAAATGTCATCGAGCGCCCATGCGTAGCGCCGCCCGCGCCGAATACAGATCAGCCCCGTCCCCCTGGGCGTACAGGGCGGCACGGTCACATGCATGCGGGTGCCGTGGGCCAACGGCAGCGTCCCTTGGGGGGTCGTCGCGTTGATGGGCACCTGAAAGCGTGACGCCAGGAGCAGCGCCCGCTGGAGCGGCTGGTCGGCATCGGTGAAGTGTTCGGGCACGGTGACAAAATCGCTGCCGTCCTCCTGCACCATAATCTGCGTGCCGTTGATCTTGACTTCCTGCACGCGCTCATCGTCCAAGTAGGGCTGTGCTGGCCCCCAGCCGAGGGTTTCGCGATAGAGGTGCAGCAGGACGGACTCATCGGTGGACATGGCGCGGAGCAGCCCTTGGCCCCGCTCCGTATGGGTGCCAATCTCCCGCCGCAGCACTTCGAGTACCGCCGGAATACGCTGGCTGGACGGGGATACCGGGTCAAGCAGCAGCTCGGGAATGGAGGCAAGCAACAATTCGTGAATGAAAAGCAGCACCTTGGGGTCGCGCACCTCGGCGGCGGCCACGGCATGCGTGCGGAGGCTGCCCACCATGGCGGCGAGTCCCCCGTCCTC
>CAIWXH010000129.1 GCA_903916565.1 uncultured Oscillochloris sp.
CCGAGCAGCGGAGAGAGGCGCGGGTTTAGCTCGTGGGCCAGCCGCAGCGGGTCAGGCTGTTGGCTCAGCACGACGGTGGCGCGGGTGAGCGCGTCGGTCGGCAAAATCCCGGTGAGCAGGTGGTAGAGCGTTGCGCCCAGCGCGTAGAGGTCGCTGCGCGGGTCAGTGCCGGTGCCCTGAAGCTGTTCGAGGGGCGCATACTGAAGCGTGTAGCCGAAGATGCTGCGCGAGACGACGGCCTGCGTCTGGCGGCTCGCCCCTTTCGCTAGGCCAAAGTCGAGCAGGATAACCTCGTCGCGTGGGGTCAGCTTTAGGTTTTGCGGCTTAATATCACGGTGGACGACCGGCGGTTGGTGGCCGTGGAGGTAGTCTAGCCCATCAAGCAACTGGCTGGCCCACCGCAGGACGGTTTCGGCAGGAAAGGGCTGCCCGCGATCTGCTAGCGCAGTTGCCAGATCCTCGCCGGGGATAAACTGCATCACCAGGAAATGATTGCCCAGCTCGGCGAAGGTGTCAATCACGGCAGGCAGCACCGGGTGGCGCAGGCGAGCCAAAATCTGGGCCTCACGCTCGAACGCGACGCTCCCCTGCCCACTATCTGGAAGGAGTTGCTTGAGGGCCACCGCATTGCCAAGCCGCAGGTCATACGCCTCGTAGACGGCACCCATGCCGCCCTGTCCAATCAGACGGACGATACGGTAGCGCTCGTGGATGATGGTGTTAGGCGGGAGCATACGGTTTGGTTCTACCTCGTACCGCTTATAGGCGGGTCAAGCCATCCCTGAAGGAACATTACGCAGCAGAGCAGAAGTAACGCTGTCACCCTGAGCGCTTTGCTGCGTTCAGCATGACCAGACGCCGCACCGCGTTCCTTCTGCGGTTACTTTGCCCCGGCGCGGATCTCGTTGCCCAAGAGGCCCAAGAGTACATTATACGGCGGCGCATTCTCTGGGTGTAGCTCAAAACGGGCGCGTTCGAACCATTGCACGATGTACTGACGCCCATCGCTCAGGGTTTCGACCTGCGGCTCGCTCAGGGGCAGGCCGAACAGTGCCAGATTTTCCCCCTCGTTCTTACCCGCTTGCCCATCTAGCTCAAGCCCGTTCGCCCGCCAAGCGTTCAGCAAGGGGCCACAGGCGGCGTGCCCCGTCTCGGGGAAGTAGCGGCAGCCCGCTTGCGGGACGCCCTGCGGCAAGCGTGTCCAGTCGCGCCCCTGTTGCGTGAGCCGATCCGCACCCAGGCGCCCCAACAGCACATCGTAGGGCGGCGCGTTCTCGGGGTGCAGCTCTAGCCGGTTACGCTCAAACCACTGCACCTGGAACGGACGCCCTTCGATAAGCTGCTCGGCCTGGACGCCGATGGGGTAGCCGAAGACGGGCAGGCCGCCGTTCTGCTCCCAGTAGGCGCGAATTCGTCCAGCGATGCAGAAGCCGGTCTCTCCAAAGCAGCGCTGATCGCCCTGCGGCGATGGCTGCGGCTGCGGCTGTGGTTGCGGCTGCGGCTGCGGCTGCCCCGGCGTGTGGCTCAAGAAGATCGGGTTGGGGCCAATGGCAAGCGTGAACTGTCCATTACTCGCCACCTCGCTGCGGCGATCACCCCAAAGCTCAACCCGCGTCCCCTGGCCCGCACTGGTTGGCAGACTGATCGTGGTGGCCTGCGGTGCCCAGAGGACATCAACCACCGCGCCCCCTTTGCGGAAGCGCACCCCATACGCCTCGGGGCCAGTCGTGACGCTCAGGTCGTCAAGGAAGATCGTGCCAGCGCCGCTCTTGCTGTCCGGCTCATCGTCGAGTACCAGCGCGACCAGGCGGGCTGGCAGGTTCAGGCGCAAGTCGCCCGAGCCGCTGATGCGGTTGTAGCTTTCGACCGTGCCGTTAATCGGCGTCGCCAAGAACTGCCAGCCGGGGCCGCCGATAAAGCCCAGACGAAACTGGAGCGTCTCGTTTTGGCTGTCGCGCAGCCAGACCTTCAGCGCGTGGCCGCTGCCGTTGCCGTAGACCCACATGCCCAGTTGCGAGGGGTTGCCGTCAATCGTGGGCGGCGCACTCGGCGTGAAGACGACATAATCATTGCCGCCCGTCGGGAAGTTGTAGTTGAGCTGCCCAGCGGAGCCACCGCTGTGAACTTGGGCGCTGCTCTGGGTAAAGGTGCCGTTGGGCTCATTCCCCCGCCGCCACGTGCCAAAGTTCTCGAAGTCGAAGATGGTTGCGCTCTGCCCGAGATCAAGCATGCCAGCAGGCGTCGTCCCGGCAAGCTCCTGATTAAGCGTCTTGAACGCCTGGAACGCCGCCTTGGACTGTCCATAGTCGGTGTTGCCGCCGCCGTAGCGCAGCAGGCCCAGCCCATCACCAGCGTGATTGTCCTTCAGGTTATACCAGAAGACGCGCTCGACCCCGGCAGCGCGTAGCATCGCCGCGCCGCGCACCAAATAGTTCGCCTGCACATCCTCGCTGACCAGATTCCCACTGCGGTCGGCGGGCGCGGTAGACCAGCCAAACTCGGTGGCCCAAATTGGCTTCTGGCCTAGGCGCGCCGCCAGCGCCTTGACTTGGCCGACGCCTGCCGAGGCGATCTGTCCATCCTCCGGGCTGCGCGGGTCGGTGTACGGGTGAATGGCGATGATGTCGAAGGCACCCCACGCGCCATTATCCGCTATCGTCTGAAGAAAACTGGTGGCAGGCTCGGGCGAGACGACGCCCGCCGCCAGCACCTGGGCGCTGGGGTCTGCCGCCTTAATCGCGGCTGAGACCGTGCGTAGCAGCGTGGCGTATGCGGCGGGATTGGGCTGCGGGCGCCAGTAAATCCCGTTGTCAGGCTCGTTCCAGATCTGCCAGTAGTGGACGCGGTCTTTGTAGCGCGTGACGACGGCGCTGGCAAACGCGGCAAACGCCTGCGGGTCAGGGGGGTAGAAATCGCCGCCGGGATTGCCGCCGGTGGCCCAGGCGGGCGTCGGCCCATTCAGCATGCCAAGCACACTGAGCCCGCGCTGAGTTAAGCCCGTGATCGTTCGGTCAGTCCAATTCCAGTCGAACTGGCCCGGTTGCGGCTGCATACGGGCAAGCTGGAAGTCTTCGCGTGCCCACCCGGCGCCGCTCTGGCTGGCGACATCCAGCGGCGTGTTGAGGGTTTCGTAGACGCTGTAGCGCGAGGCGATGTGACTATTAACCCCAAAGGCTGAGTCGCTGAACGCACGATTGGGGACGGCCCAAACCCCTTGCTGCGACAAGGCCAAGGTGAGAAAAAGAATCATCCCGGTGGTGGCACGGAACAGACGACGCATTGGTTTGACTCCTGAAGGATGAAGGATGAAGGACGACGGACACACGACGACGGACGACGGACACACAAAGCCTCCGTCGTCCGTCGTCTATGCGGCCTAAATAAAGCCCTTGCCGGCGCTCTTCGAGAGGCGCGGGTCAAGCTTGCCCGCGACCGCCTGGATGCTCTCTTGGTCAAGCGCTTCGAGGGCCACCAGCTCGGCCTCGGTCAGATCGTAGCCGACACAGGCGGCGTGGGCGTTATCAATCAGCTTCTGGCGAAACTCGGCGTCGGTGATGGCGCGACCAATAATCTGCTGCACAACTTCCTGAGACATCGCGGGGCGCTCCTTTCCTCACTGGCTCATCCGGCGCAGTTCGCCGGCAGCTTCGATCTTGCGGAAGGTCTCCTCGGCGTGAACTAAGTACGTGCTTGCGCTGCTGTCGTTCCATCGGGCCAGGGCCGCGCCCAGGCGAGCCTCGGCGCGGGCGACCTCAAACGCGCTGCTGATCGCCGTGAGCAGCACGATGGCTGCCGTAAACAGCGGTGCAAACGGCTTCCCGCGTTGGGCGGCGATCTCACCCTGGAGCCGTAGCGCGACCCCTTGGTCGAGCTTGCTGCCGATACGGGCGGCGCATTCCTCCGCCTTACGCGCTGTCGCGTCGGCATGGGCGAGCAGCGTCTGCACCAACGCGGCGGCGATTCCTGCCGCGCTGGCGGCGACCAGATCCGCCTCGGCCAGCGCATTGAGCGCCTCGGCCTCAAGCTGGGGCGCTTGGCTGCGCTGTGCCACCTCAAGCGCCTGCTCAGCCAAGCCACGGGCCTCGGCGGGCTGGCCTTGGGCCGTGTGCGCCAGCGCCAACAGCGCCAACGTGTTTGCCTCCTCGTAGCTGGCGCCCTGTTCGTGGTGCAAGGTCAGTGCCAGTTCGTGGCAGCGCCGGGCCTCGGCATAGTCACCTCGATTATAGGCGATCACGCCAAGCGTCGCATACGCCTTGGCGATGCCATCGCGGTCGCCCATCTCCTCGCAGAGCGCCAGCGCGGTACGACACGCCTCCGCAGCCTCGGCGTAGCGGTCGAGCCGGTAGTAGCCGTAGGCCGCATTAAGCATAACGCTGCTTAGGACGTACTTAGCGCTCAGTTTACGCGCCAGCGTCTCGGCCTCGCCATATTGGCGCACCGCCTCGGCGTAGTCATTCTGGAGCTGGGCCAGATAGCCAAGGTTGTTGCGCGAGCGGGCGCAGCCAAAGGGGTCATCAATCGACTCCTGGGCGGCCAGGGCGTTGGCAAAGTGGAAACGGGCCGTCTCGTAGTCGCCGCGTAGCGCGTAGAGCGTGCCCATCATTTGCTGAAGGTCGGCCTCGATGCGCTCGTCTTCGCTGCTGCGCTGGTCGTGGCGAATCTTCGCCAGGCCGGTCTTGCAGATTTCCAGCGCTTGGTCAAATTCCCCCAGACGGCGCAGCACCTGGGCCATATCGGCGTAAATGGCCGCGAGCAACAGGGGCGGCAGGGCGCTCAAGTCAGCCAGACCGAGCGCCTCGGCCTCGCGCAGCTTCGCCAGCGCTTCGCCGTAGCGGCCCTGCTTCTCCAGCGCGTCGCCCCAACTTCGCAGCACCTCTGCCGCGACCGCCGCAGGCAGCACCGCGCAATCGGGCTGCAGCAGAATCGCGTACTGCGCCTGGGCCTCCTCGTAGCGCCCGAGCGTGCAGAGGACATCACCAAGCGCCTCGCGGGCTTCCCACACCCGTGGGTTATTGGGCTGGCTGCCAAGCGCATCGAGTGCCCATTGGTAGTGCTGCACGGCCTGGTCGTTGGCGTGGTCATCACGGGCGATATGACCGGCGAGCAGCAGATAGGGCACCGCATGATCGGGGCGGTCGCTGAGCCGATAGTGATGGGCCAGCAGATAGGTTGCGCCGCCCGCCGCACGGGCGGTGCGACTAAGCAGCGTGCCGTTGCGCCCGACTTGCGCCAGCGACCCCGCGTACTGGGCCTTTGCCTGCTCAAGCTCGTCGGTGTGCAGCCCCTCCAGATGCTCGCCGATGCGCCGGTGCAACTCGCGCCGCCGGGCATAGAGCAAGCTCTGATAGGCGACCTCTTGCAGCAGCGAGTGGCGGAAGGTGTAGATGCGCTCGGGGCGCTCGCGCTCGGTGACGGTCAGCTCTTCGTCGTCGAGCAGCACCAGACGGCGCACCAGCGAGTCGAAGTCGGCCCCCTGGATCGACTGGACAATCCCCAGCGGGAAGCGCTGGCCCACCACCGAGGCCACGCGCAGGAGCGAGCGCGAGTGTTCGTCAAGCCGGTCGATGCGCGCCAGCAGCAGCCCGCGCAGACTATCAGGCAGCGCGTCAATGGTGTCGGGTGCATGCTCAACGGCCCGCAGCAACTCTTCCAGAAAGAGCGGGTTGCCAGCAGCCCGCGAGACCAGGCGCTCACGAATCTCGGCGCTGAGGCTCGTCGGGCCTGCCAGGGCATCGAGCAGCGCCGCGCCCGCAGCGGGTGGGAGTGGCCGCAGATCGAGCATCTCGGCACCGTCACCTTGGAGGCCGCTGCCCCAATCGAGCAGACCACGGTGCAGACCAAGCAGCAAGATCGGGTCGGCCCCGCAGTGCCGCGCCACGTACTGCCAGAGATCGAGCGAGACTTGGTCGGCCCAGTGCAGATTGTCGAGGAGCAAAATGACCGTTGACTGCTGGCCGCTGACCAACGCCGCTGCGCTGTCGGTCGGGATACTCTGGTCGTCGGTGGCGGTCGGTCGGCGGTTCGTCGTGGCAGCGCGCAGCAGCGCCAAAAAAATCTCGAAGCGCCGGGTCTGCCGCTGGCCGGGGTCAAGGGCGCGCACCAGCGCGTTGGGTTCCGCATCGAGGCGGGCCAGTTCCGCCATCAGGGGCAGCCAGTCGGCGGCAGGCTCACCGGCAGCATCAAGGGCGGCGGCGAGCTTACTGCTGCGCGTCGGCTGGTCATCGCCCACCGTGATCCCACACAAGTCGCGGAGAATCACACTCCAGGGGGCGTACGGCGTGGCGCTATTGTAGGAGAGACAGCGCGCCGTCACGAGCCGACAGCCTGCGGCGGTGGCCTCGGCCAGCAACGCCGTGGTGAGGCGCGACTTCCCGATGCCGGCCTCGCCGTGGATGCGAACGGTGCGGCCATGGCCCTCGGCGGCACCGCCCAGATGCCCGCGCAGCCAAGCCAGTTCAGCGACGCGCCCAATCAGCGGCAGCGTCGGTGCCAGCGCTGCGACCCCTTCGCGTTCGCCAATCAGGCGCAGCAGCTCGACCGGCTCGCTCTTCCCCTTCAGGATCACGCGGCGCGAGTCAGCGCAGACCAGGGCGTGATCTACCAAATTTGCCGTGGCGGCCGTGCAGCGAATCTCGCCCCAGGCGGCGACAGCCATCACACGGGCGGCCACATTCACCGCATCGCCCATCACCGTGTACTCTTTGCGCTCGCTCGTGCCCACGTTGCCCGCGAACACATTGCCGGTATTCAGCCCGATCCGCAGGCGGAGCGTCTGGAGATCGGGGATTTCCGGCAAGGCCCGCTCCATCAACAGCGCAGCGCGGGCGGCGCACTCGGCGTGATCTTCATGGGCCAACGGGGCACCGAAGACCGCCATCAGCTTATCGCCATCAGCGGCGAGATCCAGCTTGTTGACGAAACCGCCGAAGCGAGCTACCGCCGCCTGGAGCGGGCACAACAGCGCGTCAACGACCGCAGCGGCCTCGCTTGGCGGCAGGTGTTCAATGACGGCGCCAAGGCCCGCAATCTGGGCGAAGAGGACCGTCACGGGTCGCAGATCCGCCTCGACGCGGGGCTGATTGGGATCAGCCAAGATGCGCGTCAGCAGATCGGCGGGCAGATACGGGCTAATGTGGTCAATCTGGCGCGCCAAGGCGTCCAGCGCCACCAGCGTGAGCGCAGCCGGGGCGGGCGGGGCGGGCGGGGCGGGCACCGCAGGCACGCTGCCGTCCAGCGCCCACACGCGCATAAAGTTAAGGTTATCCGCCACTGGGGCGCCGCTCGCGTCAGCCGCCACAGCGGCCCAAGCCCGTGGGCCAAGGATGAGCTCGCCTGCGCCACCATAGCCCTCGGCGCGGGCCACATCGCGTGCGGCGCTGCCCATCAGACTGTAGCGCAGCGCCTGCGGCTGACCAGCGCTCACCAGGGCGACCGGGCCAGCCTCGATCCCGATGTGCATGGTCAGCGGGAAGCTGCCAACATTCGGCACGGCGCGCACAAAGCCAGCCAACTCGCTGAGGAGCGTGAGCGCCAAGGCCGTGGCCGTGCGGGCCGGGTCGGGGCCATCAAAAAGCACCAGCAGCGCATCGCCGCCGAAGGTCAGCAGGTCACCGCCAGCCTGCTCGATGAGGCGAATCATCGTGCCGAAATAGCTATTCAGGATCGCGGTCACCACCTCGGTGCCCTCACGCCCAAGGGCCGTTAGCCGCTCGGCCAGGGCGGTCGAGCCACTGACATCGGCGCAAAGGAGCGCACCCTCGACCCATTCGAGCCAGGGGCCATCGTCCTCGGCAGCCAGTTGATGCGCCAGCAGCCGTCGTGGCAAGTAGGTTGAGATGGCGTAGCGCGTACTCGCCAGCAGCGAGGCAGCGAGAAAAAGGTCGTGATCACGGGGACGGCCTGAGCAGAGGGCGGCAGTAAGCTCAGCGCTCAGGTAACGGGCCAGCCGCGTCTCGGCGGTCTTCAACGCAAGCGGGGTGTCGTTTTGGTCAAGGTCGCGCATCTCGCTCCGCCGTGAGTCAACGCCCGCAGTCGGGGCCACGCACGATATGTCGCTGGCACGCTAGCTGGGGCGGTTGGTACGATGGGCGTTCACGCTATTATAACGAAAGAACGCTGACGGTGGTAGATGACCACGAGAACGCGCAAAGCACACGAAAGAAGCGGTTGTCTGTTCGTATGTTCGCGCCCTCTGCGCTCCTTTGTGGTGCTAGCGCCGTCCGAATGCGCCGTCAAGCGTCCTCCTCACCAGCTCTTTAGAAAAACTCAGGTCTTTCTTAGGAATTTCATAGCATTGGCCCGTATGCTGCGTAGGGTCAACACTGAGACCCAGAACAATCACTTGCGACGAGGAGCAACCCCCAATGGCCCGTTATACGAAGCCCGGCAAACTCTTACTGGCAAACAGCATCAAGTCAGCGGTCGTGACCGCAGCGGTTGTCGCCAGCATTGGCGGCTGGGTTGCTTTCGGGGTCACCAGCCCAAATACGGTCGGTGCCGCCGCTCGTCAGCCCGTTAGCCAAGAGCGCCCGTGGCCGTTTAATGGTGGCAACTCGTCCGCAAATAGTTCGTCGGGGAACGTACAGCCGCGCCAACAGCCCACTTTCAGCTTTCAACAGAATCCCCCCCGGCGCTTTCGCACCCGCTCGTCACGCTAAGCTCGGGGGTCAAGTGCCAAGTTTCAGGCCGAGCGCATCGGCAAGCCTTGAGGAGCTTTAACATAGCCTTTGTATTATACGCACAGGTGTTTTATAATACACATAATGCACACCGACACCATCCAAGGACGCACTCGCCCATGATCCGAGCGCACACGATCCGCCTGAACCCAACCCCTGAGCAAGAACGCCTCTTCCGGCAGGCCGCAGGGACGGCGCGGTTCTGCTACAACTGGGGTCTGCGGGCCATCAAAGATGCCCTCGAAGGGGATGCAGGTACCCCTGGCCCGTGCGCTGCGCGACGAGTTCAAGCGCATCCGGGCGGTGGCGTATCCCTGGACATTCCAGGTCGGCAAGTCGGCGATTGAGGGGGCGTTTGTTCACCTGGGGCAGGCGTTCCAGAACTTCCTCAACAGCCGCAGCGGGCGACGTAAGGGGAAGAAGGTTGGCTTTCCGACGTTCAAGTCCCGCATGCACGGCTATGGGTCGTTCTACGTGGCGAATGACCGGCTCACCGTAGACGGACATACGCTCAAGGTCTCAACGGTGGGCCACCTGAACATGACCGAGTCGCTGCGCTTCACGGGGAAGATCCTCGGCGCGACGATTCGGTATCGGGCCGGGTGGTGGTGGATCAGCATCCAAGTGGAGGTTGACCACACGCCGCCAACCCACACCGGCCCGGCCATTGGGGTGGATCTCGGTATCAAAGCGTTGGCGGTGACGAGCGAGGGCGAGGTGGTTGAGAACCAAACACACCTCAAGGCTGCGCTCCGCACGGTCAAGCGCTTGCAGCGGTCGGTGAG
>CAIWXH010000130.1 GCA_903916565.1 uncultured Oscillochloris sp.
CCCCTTGTCCCCTCGTCCCCGTGTCCCCTCGTCCCCTCGTCCCCGTGTCCCCGTGTCCCCTTGTCCCCTCGTCCCCTCGTCCCCGTGTCCCCGTGTCCCTTTACTTGTCTTGCAGCGCCGCGACGCCGGGCAGCACCTTGCCCTCAAGCAGTTCAAGCGAAGCACCGCCGCCGGTCGAGACGTGCGACATCTTATCGGCGAGGCCCGCCTGCTCAATCGCGGCCACGGAGTCGCCGCCACCGATGATGGTCGTGGCACCGCCAGCCGCAGCGTCGGCCATCGCCTGGGCGACGGCCTTCGTCCCGCCAGCAAACGGCTCAAGCTCAAAGACGCCCATCGGGCCATTCCAGATTAGCAGCTTGGCCTTCAGCACCTCGTCGCGATAGAGCTTCACGGTCTCGGGGCCAATGTCGAGGACGCGCCAGCCAGCGGGCACGGCGTCGGCGGCGACAACCTGGGTGTTGGCCGTGGCGCTGAAGGCGTCGGCAATCACCGCATCGACGGGCAGCAGCAGGCGCACGTTGGTCGCCTTCGCCTTGGCGATTAGCGAACTGGCGAGACTGACCGCGTCGGCCTCAACCAGCGAGTCGCCCAAGCTCTTGCCTTCGGCGAGCAAGAACGTGTTGGCCATGCCGCCGCCAATCAGCAGGGCGTCAACCTTGCCGAGCAGATTGTCGATCACGTTGATCTTGTCGCTGATCTTCGCGCCGCCAATAATCGTCACAAACGGGCGCTTCGGGGTTTCAAGCGCGCCGCCGATATACTCTAGCTCTTTCTCCATCAGGAAACCGGCCACGGCGGGCAGAAAGTGTGCCACACCCTCGGTCGAGGCGTTACCACGATGCGCGGTGCCAAAGGCGTCATTGACGTATACATCGCCCAGCTTCGCCAGATCTGCCGAAAGCGCAGGGTCATTCTGCTCTTCGCGGGGATCAAAGCGCGTGTTCTCAAGCATCAGCACGAAGCCGGGCTTGAGCGCCGCTGCCGCCGCCTCAGCCGCCGTGCCGCTAATCACTTCCGTCTTGTGAATCTCGTGCGCCTCGGGCAGCAATTCGCACAGGCGCTCGAAGACGGGGCGCATACTGTACTTCGGGTTGACTTTGCCCTTAGGGCGCCCGAGGTGCGACATCAACACGACGCCGTTGGCGCCTTGCTCCAACAGGTAACGGATGGTCGGCAGGGCGGCGCGAATGCGCGTGTCGTCGGTGACATTGCCGTCGGCATCTTGCGGCACGTTGAAGTCTACGCGCACCAAGGCCCGCTTGCCCGCCCACTCTACGTCACGGATGGTCTTCTTGTTCATTACGAAATTCCCTTCTGCGGAACGATCTCGGCGGGCGCAATTGTAGCACACATGCGGGCGATTCTTGGGTGGACAAGGTTTCAGGTTTCAGGTTTCAGGTGCTAGGTCTCAGGTGCGAGGCACACTATTTTCTATAGCTCAGCGGTCAGCGCGTACACCCCGCCAGGGTCAAGCGTGAGCCGCACCGTGTCGCCGACGCGACCGGGCGGCTCGGCTAAGTCGAAGCTGAGCGCAAGGCCCGTGGCGTGCCGCACGACCACGCGATGCGCCCGCCCACGAAACTGGGTCTCGGCTAATGTCCCCACCAGCGCCCCAGCGCTTTGTGCGGCGGGGCGTGCGGCGTCTGGGTAGATCACCAGGCTTGTCGGCGTGCCCGCTGGCCTCGGTGGCAGACCAGGGCGACACGCGAGCGCGCCCAACGCCGTCTCGACCGCGCCGTCAGCACGCCAGTGCCCCGCGACGATGTTCCCCAGCCCAAAGAAACGCGCCGCCCACACGCTCGCTGGGTGCCGATAGACCGCTTCGGGCGGGCCAAGTTGCTCAAGGCGACCGATGTTCAGCAGCGCCACTTGATCAGCCAGGGCAAACGCCTCCTCTTGGTCGTGCGTCACGTACATCGCAGTCACGCCGACGGCCCGCAGAATGGCGCGTAGTTCGTCCTGAAGCCGCTCCCGCAAGGTGCGGTCGAGCGCAGCCAATGGCTCGTCGAGCATGAGCAGACGCGGGCGCGGAGCCAAGGCGCGGGCCAGCGCCACGCGCTGGCGCTCGCCGCCCGATAGCTCGTAGACGCGCCGTGCCCCATAGCCGTGCAGGCCAACCAGTTCAAGCAACTCGGCGACACGGGCGCGGGCTGGTGCGCCGCCCAAGCCCTGCATCCGCAGGCCAAAGGCGAGGTTGTGCGCCACATCCAGATGCGGAAAAAGCGCGTAGTCCTGAAACATCAGGCCGAAGCCGCGCCGATGCGGCGGCACGGCGTCAATCGGCGCACCTTCGACGCACACCGCGCCGCTATCGGCATGCTCAAGGCCCGCAATAATGTGCAGCAGGGTCGTCTTGCCGCACCCCGATGGCCCAAGCAGCGCCGTGATGGTGCCCGCCGTGACGCCCAGGCTCACGCCGCGCAGCACCGGGGTGCCGTCGTACGCCTTCGTGATCGTGTCAAGCTCTAGGAACATGGTTGAGGCTCTACATCGGACACGGGGATAGGGGGACACGGGGACACGGGGATAGGGGGATAGGGGGACACGGGGACACGGGGATAGGGGGACACG
>CAIWXH010000131.1 GCA_903916565.1 uncultured Oscillochloris sp.
GGCGTCTCGCCCGCCGGGAGTCGGCAGGCGGGCGAGACGCCCGCGCTCCCGAAACTCCCCGCGAACGTGCGGAAGACTGTACGAGGATTGCTCTACGTGCCGCTCATAGGGTTGGCGTGAGATAGGGCAAGCTTCCCGCCTTGATCATCACCATCAGGTGTTCAATGCGCTCGTACTCGTCCAGCTCAGCCACCTCGGTGGCGCTGAGGTGGCCCTGGGCGCTACGCTCCAGGAGCGTACGCAGCCGGGCCTGTAGCTCAAGGGGCGGGGCAAAGGCGGCAATCTGCGCGGGCGAGGGGTTGCTCGCGAGGAAGCTGAGGATGGCACGATAGGTGGCCGCAGGCAGTGCCGGCTGCCGTAGGCTCAGGGCAAGCAGCTCGGGGATGCGGTCGCGCATCTGCCCCATCTGTTCGGCCAGTTCATCAGAGATCTCGACGGTGATCGTGGTCATAGTACTCCTGTCGCGGGTCAGGTGGGAGCAACGCGGTGCGCCAGGGCGCAGCAGCGGCTGCCTGCCATTGTACCGCGAACATCGCTGGTCTGTCCGTGACCGTTTGCGCCTCATCCCACCGCGCGCACCTTGCAGCACGCCAGCCAGATGTCTGCGACCTCATCGGCGTAGCGACGCAGCAGCTCCTGCGCGAAGGTCGGGACATCGACGCCAAGCTCGGCCAGGCCGACGGTGGGCACGGGCGTGCCCTCGGTCTCGATATTGAACCCGGTGTGGATGAAGGTCGAGGTGGCGCTGGCCGTCGCAATCGAGACGGAGAGCTTGCCGGGCGCGCCGTCGCTGCGGGGGAGGTAGAGGTCGTCGCCCGTGCGCGTCACCGGGCGCTCCGTCAGCCGCTCTAGCAGCTCCTTTGCGGTCACGATCAGCAGGCGCTGGCGGTAGACGGTCGTATGCAGCTCGCTGGAGAAGAACTCGGCGATCACGTGGAGCATCTTTGGGCTGTAGATTGGCGCCTGCGCCTTCACGTCCTCGATGTCCACCATCTCGCTCAGGTCAACGTGGCACGGCCCGATGAAGGACACCGCCGCATCGCCCAGCAGGTCGAACTGACGGTAGATCCAGTGCGGCGCGAGCTGACGCCCGTCGTAGGTAATCTCACGGTCAACGACCACGTGCGTGTGCATTACGCCTCCCGCGCCGACCGGGGCGCCACACGCCGCCAGACCAGGATGATCACGACGGTCAGGGCGGTCATCCAGAGCTTGCCGACGATCTGGCCAGCGAGGAAATTGAGCGAGCCGAAGGCCAGCCAGAGGAACAGCGCGCTATCCACCACCGCGCCGACGGTGTTGGAGGCGACCACCGCACCGAGCCAGCTCCGCTGGCGCAGGGGCGTGTAGACCATAAAGTCGGCCAGCTCGCTGAAGAGGAAGGCCAGCCCGCTCGCCAACGCGAGCTGGGCGCTCAGGGCCGCCGACACCGCCGCGCCGAGCAGGATGGCGACGATCACCCAGCGGCGGCCCAACGTCTCCTGGAGCGCATCGCGCAGCGAGAAGGCGAGGCCGGCGAAGTAGACGCCGGCGGGGGCCATCAGCCCAAGGCCGACGGGGACAATGCCGAAGAAGGTGATCGCCAGATTGGCGGCGAGGATGGTGAGCACGTAGCCGGCGAGCGTGATCAGGCCGAGGGTGCGGGTGGACATGCGAACTCCTTGTGGCTAGGGGTGGGCGGGATTATAGCATAGGCATGACACCGCGTTTGCCGCCCACATCGCTGTCACCGTTCGCATATACTCAAGCAAGACGACCCGCTGTGGTGGTCGTGACGAGTACCGCTTGTTGGAAGTTCCGGTAGGGTTGCGCGCTGATTCTCGTACGGCACGAAGCGCAGGAGTACGCGGTTCGGCCTTCGTGACCTTCGTGCGCTTCGTGGTACAAAACCTGCCGCGCATTTCCGCCAACGTGTCCTAGTGCTTACGATTGATTTCTTATCTGTGGAGGTGAGCGATGCGCGACCTGACCGACCCGCCCGTGACGATCCCCGCTGGCACACAGGTTGTCGCCCGCATCCCGGTGCGCGACGAGGCCGGGAACGAACGCGCCCCCGCTGGCGCCGTGGGCCTCGTGGTCGCAGTGCCTGCCCGCGTGGACGGAGCCTACATCGTGCGCCTGCCCGACGGCCACGAGGTCGCCCTGCAC
>CAIWXH010000132.1 GCA_903916565.1 uncultured Oscillochloris sp.
ACCCAGAGGAAGGGCAGCAGGGCTATTCGCACAGGCAGATTGTCGAGGAGGCGTTCGGCCAGTCTGAGCCGCCAGCCGCCGCCAATGTGCTGACGCAGCCAGAAGCGCCAACTGAGCAACAGCACGCCGTAGGTGCCGCCCAGACAGGTCAGTTCGACCACGCGGAACCCGGCCTGTTCGAGCATCTGGGTCAAGGTGCGCTCATCAGGTATAAATAGGTGACGGGGCTGGTCGAGGCCAGCCCAGTAGCGACCGCACAAGCGTGAGTCCCAGGACGAGAGGCTGGGCACACGTGCGACGAAGATGCCGTCGGGCCGCAGCAGTTCGCGCACGCGCTGAAGGCTGGCGTGTGGTGTATGCAGATGCTCAAGTACATCCCACATCGTAATTGCATCGAACTGCTGCCCGTCTAGGGGCGCTTGTTCGAGGGTGCCCTGATACACCGTCAGGCCAAACTGACTACGGGCGACCTGTGCGGCCTCTGCCGTTAGTTCAACCCCGACTTTTTGCCAGCGGTCGCTACCCGCAGCCAGAAACACGCCTGTGGCGCAGCCCACATCAAGCACCCGGCGTTTGCCAGGGCCAGACGAGGTGTGCCGTTCGACCAACTTCCAGCGCTTCTTTAGGCCATAGAGGTGCGACAACTGTTGCTGCCGCTTGGGGTTAGACCAGGGTGGCGGCACAAAGGGGTCGTACTCTGGCGGGTAGTACATGCCAATCGCCGCAAGGCTCGGGCGCGGATTCTGGTAGAGCAGGCCACATGTGCCGCACTCGACCAGCGTAAAGGTGCCGGGTAGCCCCAGCAGTGCATCGGGCAACATATAGCGCAGGTGCGACTCAGTCGCCCCGCAGAGTGGGCAGGCTGTGGGTTCCATAGGCGCGTTCTTCCCTCGCGAACATGTATCGAAAGGCGTTGGTTGTCCATCATCCTTGCGCGCTATGGCGAGACCTAGCATACACCCCCAAGACGGCAGCATACTCGCGCTGTGGGGCAAAGTGGGTCAGCACCCGCTCGCGGGCGCTGAGTGACAAGCGCGCCCGGCGGGGCTTGTCGTCAAGCAGATCGTTAATGGCGGTCACGAGCGCGGGTGTGTCGTGCGGCGGCACGAGCGCACCGCACGGCCCCACCACTTCAGCCAGCGAGCCGGCGGTCGTCGCCACAACCGGGGTGCCGCAGGCCATCGCCTCTAGGGCAGGCAGCCCGAAACCTTCCAGCAGCGAGGGCAGCACAAACAGGTCGGCAAGGGCAAAGTAGCACGGCAACGCGGCATCGGTGACGCTCCCCACCTCGTGGACACGCCCCCAGGCTGCGCCAGCCGCCGCCATCACCTTAGCACGATAGCCTGGCTCCCATAGCCCCACAATCACCAGCCGCACATCGGCGGGCAGCGCCGCCAAACCCGCCGCCAGATATTCCAGCCCCTTGCGCGGGGTCGAGAAGCCGACGTAGAGCAGGATGCGGCAGCCTTCCAGGCCCAACTGCCGCCGCAGGGCGGTCACCGCCTCGGCAGGCTG
>CAIWXH010000133.1 GCA_903916565.1 uncultured Oscillochloris sp.
ACGGAAGAAGATCTCGCCGCCGCCCGCAGGGCTGAGCAGGGCCGTAGGCGAGGCGATGCCGTTCACAATGGGGGTTGGGTTTGTGGGCGTGCTGGTTCGTGCTGGGCGCACCACCGCTGGCGGGCGCACCACCGCTGGCGGGCGCACCACTGGGGTGGGGTTGCTAACTGGCGCAGCGGGCGGCGGTACGTTCGGGTCAGGCGTAGGCGGGGCGGGCGGCGCAAGCGGTAGATCGGAACTGCCACCGCCACCGCCAGTATCCCCACCACCACCGCCACCACCGCCAGTATCCCCACCACCACCACCACCGCCGCCACCGCCGCCACCAGGATCGGGAGGCACGGCGGTTGGCGGGACACTCGTTGGTGGCACGCGGGTGGGGCCATTCGTGGCCGTGGGGCTATTCGTGGCCGTGGGGCCGTTCGTCGGCGAGGGGCCGTTTGTAGCCGTGGGGCTAGGAGGGGGGCCGCTAGCGACCCGAATGCTCTGCGATGCGGTGACGCCATCCGCAGAAGCCGTGTTTTTGATAATTGTGCCGCCCGCGACCGTTGGGCGCACACGTACCTGCACCGTAACATTGCCGGAACTGGCACTACTGATGTTCAGCGAACAAGTGATGTCCTGGCCCGAGGTCGAACATGCATTTCCGTCCGCAGTGGCGCTGATCAACTCTAGATTGCTGTCGAGGCTGTCTTGGAGCGCGACCGAAACCGTGGCGGGGTTGTCCGTACCCACCGAGATGCTGTAGCTAAACTGCTGTCCAGGTGCCGCCTCAGAAACAGAGCTAAGCATGAAGACGCGCACACCAGTGATTGGCCCAAGTGTGGGTGTATCGGTGGGCGAAGGGCCGACCGTCGGTGAGGGGCCGATTGTCGGTGTGTTGGTGGCCGTTGGTGAAGGGCCGATTGTCGGCGTGTCGGTCGGCGTCGGCGTGTCGGTCGGCGTCGGCGTGTCGGTCGGCGTCGGCGTGTCGGTCGGCGTCGGCGGGATGGGCGTAAGCGTGGGCGTGCGGGTCGGCCCCTGATCAACCGTCGAACCAGAGGTACTTGTGGGCACCACAGGTGTGTCTGATGCCGCTGGCACGGGCGTATCCGATGCCACAGGTGTGTCTGTCGCGGGCGGTGGTAGCGTCGGCGGGAAGAGCGGATCATCGGTCGGGAGTACCTGGACAGGATCGACCGTACTTGCCTGGGCCGGGACAGCGCGCGGTGTGATCAGGCGCGTGGCTTCGGCGTAGAGTGGGAAGGCGATCATCAACACGCTGACCACGATCAGCGTGAGTTCCCACGGTGTCCAGCGGGTGGATCCGTGGCCCCGACCGGACTTTGGTGAGCGACCCCGTGCAGGAGGCTGCATAACAATTCCTCGTGACGCCGCAGGGCGTCTAAGAAAGAGGGCGCGCGTCGACCAGATCAGCGACGACGACCAAGCGCTGCGTATCCCAGTTGGTGCAAGTAATAAGCGTAAGCACGGGCGTGGGTGTCTGGTTCATCACCTCGATCTGGTTAGGCCAGACACTCATTGATCCGCGCACACGGTAGACATAGCGCCAGCCGCCGGTCTCGACGATAATATCCTCGCCGGGCTGAAGGCGACCAATATCCTTGAAGACCGCCCCCCGCATGCCTGCGTGACCAGAAAAGACACTGTTGCCAACGGTTCCCGGCAGCGCCGTGCCGTGATGAAAGCCGGCGGCGTACTCCGCGACATCCCATACATCGTCGCGCACAAAGATCTCGTAGACCGGCATATCGGCGCTGATTGAGGGCATGATCAGGTGATGCGGTCGAGGGTCGGCGGCATCAGGCGCAGTGTGCAGGGTCTGGGGCGACAGAAAGGCATCGCCAGGCGCGCTGGCACCTGTGTCCAGCGGCAGGGCGTCCTCAGGGCGCGTGAACGGCAGCGAGGCGGCATGGGGCGCTGTCGCTGCGCTGGGCGCAGCGTTGGCCGTGGGCAGGCTGAGTGCGGGCGTCGGCGTCTGGATAACGGCGGGGGACTGGGCGGCGTGGGCCTGACGCAGATCATGGAGCCAGTCGCGGCCATAGCCCTCGCTGAGCCAGTAGGCGAAGGTGCCGACGGCGGCCACGACGAGCGCCCGCTCGGCGAAGGCAAGCACATGATCAAGCCACGTGCGGAGCATGCGACCGCGCAGCGCCTCGGCACGTTGCTGGGTCGTCGAGCGCAGCCGTGCCGCACGGAGTTGCCCGTGACGGCTCGGCACCTCATTTGAGAGCAAGGTGCTCAGTAGGTCGTCGCTGTCCCCTGGCGTGGGGTTGTCGCTTGGTGCTGATCGCGGCATCGGGCGGCTCAACTTAGGGGCCACTATCGCGTGGGCCGAGCCATGCTCAGCCGAAGATTATTATACAAGGAGGTCTGCACAGATGCAATAGGCTTACGACTACAAAGGGTAATTCACTCTAGCTAACGATAATGAGTGTAAAGTCAAGTGGGAATACTAGGCCAGCGTGATCGCCAGACGGGCGATCCCTTCGGCAAAAGGGCCAGGCGCCGTCAGGGCCGAGAGCATCAGGTGGGCACCGGGCACCTCGCCGTAGAAATAGCCAGGGTGGGCGAGTACACCCTGCTTGAGCAGCCTGAGCGCCAGCGCCTCCTCGTCGTCGCAGCCCTGGATAGTTGGGAAGAGATAGTAGCCGCCATCTGGTGGCCTCGCCACGAGGCGCGGGTGTCCGGCGAAGTGTGTCAGCGCCAGGTCAAGATTCGCCCGCACTTGGGCCAGCATCGTTGCGACAAAGGGCATACCGTGCGTGAAAAGGGTCGGCAGCAGGTGTTGAGTTAAGCTGTTAGCCCCAAGAAACGTGTCGTTGAGCAGCTCAAGGCGTGGCCCGTACGGGCGGGCCGCTGCGCTCAGGGCGATCCAGCCCAACTTCATGTCAGGCAGGGCGAAGAGCTTAGAGATCCCGTTGAGCGTGAATACGGGTAGCTCGGGGTGCAGGGCGGCAAGCGGCGGCACCGTGGATACGCCGTAGACGAACGGGGCGAACACCTCGTCGCAGATCACCGGCAGGCCCAGCCAGCGCAGCGCCGCCAGGGGTTGGCCTACGACCATCCCGGTCGGGTTGTGCGGCGAGACGATGAGAACGCCACGGGTGCGCTGATCAGCGCTTGCCAGAAGCGAGTCCTCGTCAATCTGCCAGCCCTGCGCTTCACACAAGGTATAGGGCCGCAGCTCGATTCCGCGCAACGCGGCGAGGTACTCGAAGAGGGGGTAGGTGACATTCGGGGCCAGCAGGTTGTCACCGGGGTCGGCGAGCAGGGCGAAGAGCAGGGCGTAGGCCTCGCTGGTGCTGGCGGTGAGGAAGAGGTCGTCAGGTTCGAGCGTCAGGGGTGGGGTGCGACCAGCGTAGTAGGCGCCAATGGCGGCGCGGGCGGTCGGGCTGCCATGGGCGTCCGGCGTGTAGCGCCGGGTGGCCCAAAAGCCCTCGGCGGCCTCGCGCAGCACCTCGGGTGGGAAGATTAGCCCCTGCGCGGTGGGGTTACTGCTGGTTAGGTCGATGTAGCCGCCCGCCGCAAGGCAGTGCTGGCGGGTCTGCTCAAGGTCATTGGGCGTCAGATCAAGTCCGTCGTAGATACCTGGCATAGAGCAATCCTATCCTGGTGATTGAATCCGGGGGGCTGAAGCCCCCGGCGCTTGGTTGGCGAAGCCTGCCTTCGCAGGCTATCCAGGCCGCGCAGGCGGCCTTCGTCCCGCGTAGCCCGTGGCTTCAGCCACCGGGCGAGCGGGCATGGCGCGACGTTACCTTGACGGCGCCCAGCGTGTTTGCCACCTCGCCACATGTTGGGCCTCACGTAGCGATAAAAGCCCATGCCGAACCGCAAAAGCGCATATTGAACCGCCTGCGCGTTGTTTTTTGACGGCTACAACAAAAGAACGTACAATTGTTCAACGGTTGAAGTGAGAACTCAGACAGTAGGGTCTGAGGCAGGTGTAGAGGAAGGCACTTTGATGCAGCGGCGAGGATTTGCAAATAAACATGATAACGCACAACTTCCCGTGAATGAGATCATTCAAGGGAACTGCATCGATGTACTGAAGACATTGCCCGAAAAGTCTGTGGATCTCATTTTTGCTGACCCACCGTATAACCTTCAGCTTCGAAATGAGTTATTACGCCCTAACCAGACAACCGTAGATGGAGTAGATGACGAGTGGGATCAATTTTCTGGCTTTGCTGAATACGATGATTTTACCAGAAAATGGCTAGGAGAGTGTCGTAGAGTGTTAAAAGATAACGGATCTATTTGGGTTATCGGTTCGTACCATAATATTTTTCGTGTAGGAACCATCATGATGGATCTGAATTATTGGATTCTTAATGATGTTGTTTGGCACAAGACTAATCCGATGCCTAATTTTCGTGGCACTCGCTTTCAGAATGCAACTGAAACTATGATTTGGGCGAAAAAATCCGCTGATCAAAAAAAATATACGTTCAATTACCATTCGATGAAAAACCTAAACGATGAAAAGCAGATGCAAAATGTCTGGTTCATACCTTTGTGTACTGGCCCTGAGCGCATTAAGATCAATGGAAAGAAGGCCCATTCAACGCAGAAGCCCGAAGCCTTACTCTATCGAGTTATTCTGTCTTCGAGTAATCCAGGCGATATTATCCTTGACCCTTTCTTTGGTTCAGGCACAACAGGGGCAGTAGCCAAAAAGTTACAACGTAGATACGTAGGTATTGAACTAGAGTCAGAATATATCGAAGTAGCCAAAAATCGAATAGACAATTTACCTATACTATTACTCGATGAATCGGAATTAGTTACAAAATCAAAGAGATCAGCGCCTCGCGTGAGCTTTGGTCAACTCATTGAGGTTGATTATGTTAAAATTGGGCAGAGACTTTACTCCAAAGATCGAAAGACCGAAGTTACGATCAAGGCAGACTCTCAACTCCTTTGGGGTAGTATCGCAGGTTCTATTCACCGAACCGCTGCGCTGATTCAAGGCAAATCAGCATCTAATGGTTGGGATTATTGGTATGTGGAAGATAGCGCTGGTAAATTAGTAAGTATTGATGAACTTCGCGAACGGTTTCGCACCGAACATGGTTTGGAGTAGCCCATGCAAGAAGATATCAAACAGATCGTTCGTGAGGCTATTGTAAAAATCATTCAAGACACTACTTCTGAGTCGAATGTCAGAAAAGCAATACAGCTTCACGAGACAAAAATTCACTTTGTACCAGCTAAGTATCGAGTACTTGGCGGTTTGTTGCAATCCCTAAATATCAAGTTCGGTAATTTTATCGAGCAGTTGATCGCACTTGTTGTCGAAAAAGATAATAACGTAGAGGCATTACCGGCATCAGGCGAGAGAATCAAGTTTTCAATGACAGCAAAAACTGACAGCCTCATAGATCAATATATTACAAGTCGTCAACTACCGGGTAGTCCTGACCAGTGTGATGACTCATTTAAAAATCTCCTTGAAGATATTATTAATATCGAGAGGAAGGGAGAGGGGGGCAAACAAACTATCACCAAAGATGTAGACGCTTTATTCAAGACGAATCAAAATCAAATCATCTATTTAGAAATCAAGTATAATGACGATCACGATACAGGAAAATTCGTGAATATTAACCGTAAATTCATCAAGACATATGCTGGACTTGTTAATTATTTAGAGATAAACGATATTTCAGATATTAAGCCGGTTTTGTATTATCTCAATCCAATTAAACGCTGGGGTCCAATTTACGTGCCAAGCAACCACATATATCGTGGGCGTCAACTTTTTGATGAGTATTTTGACATCAAATTTGAAGATGTTGACGAGTATTTACGCAATCTGAGTGACGATGAGAGCATAATGGCAATCTTTGATGAACTATATCGATCTACTCGTTATGGTATAAAAAATCCGGGCTTGCTTTAGTTTCTCAGGTAAACAAACATGGATCTCAAATTCCAAGACAAATACAATTGTAATAGTTGTGATACCAAATGTGATAGCAAGTCCAAGAACGCATACATATTCAAGGATGATGTATTATTTTCAGAGGAGGCAGAGGATTGGTGTATCAACAGGTTATCCTCGACCTTACATATTCAGATCAAAAAGGCCATCGCGGAGGCTCATGGGCTTCCAGACTTAGAATTAGTGCAATACGAGAAAATCATTGCACGGGTTGAAGTTAAAGCACAAGGAAGAGCATTTATGCTTGTAAGTAAGCTTCTTCCTCTTGCTGATTTGTTGCCATACGAAACAGTTGCCCTTAATCTTAGTGATTTAGAAAGATATATTAGCAATTACCAGAGAGAGAACGTGCCCACTTTTCTTGTCTGGAGAGTAAGACGACCATGTATTGGCGAAGGGTATTGGGGTCAGCATATTGAAATACTGGATCGGATTTACAAACAGTATGGATATAGAAGAAGATTTCAAAGAAAATCAACAAGTAGTGACTATGTAGATGGGCAGCACAAGGGAGTTACGGTTAATTATCATTTCAGTGTACAAGAATTATTACCGCTAGAAGAAATAGAAAACTCACTTCAACATCTAATTCGCCTTTAAAAGCATATCCGATTTATTAACTTAAAACACGCATCAGTATACACAAAAGCGGATCAACATTGCGTGCAGTTGACGCCCCTGGGCTGGGCGCGATTTTGCAACGTGGTGGCGTGCCGTCGCTCGTCTCGATTTATGGAGGTTGCCAGCGGCGCAACTGACGCTCGGCGTTGGACAGCAGCCGATACCAACCACCTACGCGTTTTGCTTCCAAGAACGGCGTACGGTATAATCAACGATCTCATGTACGATGCCTAACAGAGGGAGGCCATCATGACCCAGGAGGTAGCAGCCGTTATCCGCACCGTACACGCTTTGTCCCACCGTGACAAGCTCGAAGTGCTTCAGGCAATTATGCAAGATCTCCAGCAGAGCTATGTCTTTACCGAAGGCAACGCTACGTTTTGGTCGCCAAAAAGTCTCGATGAGCTGATTACCACGCAAAACGTACCAATTATCGATGACATCTCCCTTCTCGGTGCCGATTTCTGGCCGGAAGATGAAACCGCTGATGATATGAATGTGTATATTGCACAACATCGCAAAGAACTATAAGCAGCGCAACGTATGAATACCATTCTTATTGACACAAATATCATATCCTATATTCTTAAGACCGCTACGCGTGCCAAGCAATACGCACCATTGCTTGCGGGAAACCGACTTGCCATATCTTTTGCGACCGTCGCCGAATTATTTGAGTGGTCTGAAATCTGAAAGTGGGGACAGAATCGGCGCCAGCACCTTGAACAACAGTTGACAACCTACTTAATCATACCAGTTGACATCGAGGTATGTCGTCTTTGGGGAGCCATTCGTGCGGAACAACACGCCAATGGGATTGCCATTACGGCGAATGACGCATGGATTGCCGCAGCCGCACGTCGTCATGGGTTACCATTAGTAACCCATAATCCCAAGGATTTCGCCGGAGTTCAAGGGATTGTCATACGCAGTATCATAAAGCCCTAGGAATTACCCTGTAAAACAGTCGGAACATGAAAACACAGTAACAGATCACCTCTAAAAACTACGGGGAAACCTTTGACATATACATTAACTAATTCCATACAATCTTATTCATAATTCACCGTTCCAAAAGGAAATAGTCATGAGATGGTGTAATCTCTTTTAAGCGGCTGCTGTCCAACGCTGGGCGTTATACTGCAAACTGTCTGTTCGTGGTCAAAAGGAGCGTGGGCGTGGAGCAGTTCAGCCTCTCGATTGTGTTGCCCGTCGGCAACCTGGCGTCCTCGCTTGCGGCGGCGGTTGCCGAGTGCCAGACGGTGGCGGCGCGACACACCAGCGACTACGAGATTATCATCGCCGACGACGCCAGCACCGACGGCACGGGCGAGCTTGCCGACCGACTGGCGGACATTCACCCCGCCGTCGCGGTGATCCACTACCCACGCCGCCGAGGCTACCGCCAGGTCTTGTATGACACCTGGGGCGTGGCCCGTGGCACCTACGTGGTCGCGCTGGCGCTGGCTGGGCCAGCCGCCGCCACCGACATCAGCCGCCTGCTCCCTTCCGCGCCCGCGCACGCCGCAATCTTCGGCTACCGCGTGTCCCCGCCGCGTCACCCCGCCGAGAGGCTCTTTATCACTGCGGTGAGCGCACGCGCCCCCGGCATGTGCGACCCGGCGATGGGCCTGGGCCTTTTCCGCGCCGATATGCGCGACCTGCTGACGCCCAATGGCCCCGACGCCCTGACCCACGCCGACCTCTACGCCGCCGCCCGCCGTCACGACCTCAGTCGCACCCAGATTGCTGTGCCCGGCAAGGCCACTCGTACCGCCCCGCCATCGCTGCGCGACATCCTGGCCGCCATGGCTGAACGTAACGCCGCAACTAGCCCGCTGACACGCGCACAGCAAAACGTGACGCGAGGTGCGGGAATACTCATCGCCGCCGCCGGCATCTGGCTGCTGCGTCGCCTAGGTCGTCACCCGTAAGCCACAACATCTTGCGCTCGTCGGTCGTCTAAACTGACGAGCCGAGCAGGAACGATAGCGCTTTGGTTAGCAGTAAGGAGAACCCGAACCATGAGCCAGCCTGAGAACAACAGCAACCAGCCGCCGCAGCCGCAGAATGACCTTGGGAGCGAGCTACGTGAGCTTGGCCAGCAGCTTGAGGCCGCCGTTCGCACCGCCATACACAGCGATCAGGCGAGGCAGGTCCAGCAGGACGTTTCGTCGGGCCTGAAGGAGATCGGCACGCAGCTCTTCACCGCGCTGAAGTCGATTCAAGATAGCCCGCAGCTCCAGCATCTCGTCGAGCGCGGCGAGCAGGCGGTGAGCCAGGCCCAGCAGAATCCAGCGACCCAGGATTTCCAAGAGGCGCTGTCGCGCGGCATCGCCCAGTTGAATGACCAACTGGCCGCGTTCGTCGTTCGTATGCGTGAGCCAGACTCGTCTGATACGCCCCCGACATCTACCGACACGCCCCCGACCACCAGCGAGACGACCCGCCTCGACCCCGACCAGAAGTAAGCCGCGTCATTGCTTCTGCCGCACTACCGCGTGCCCGCTGCGGTAGTGCGCTCGATTGCGCCAGGGATAGAGATGCCTTGCGGCTTTGCGGCTTTGCGTGGAACCGCCTAGACTGTAACGTTGGTTTGAACCATAGATTAGGCATACGCAAGGCTTTCTGCCGCGCTCGATCTGGCACCTGAAACCTGAAACCGGGCACCTGAAACCTTGGTTTTGATGGAGCATCGTATGGCTCATGTACGTGTCGCCGCCCTGGAAGAACTGCCCCCAGGCGCCAAACTGGTGGTCGTGATTCAAGGGGTGTCCATCCTTATCGTGAACGCCGAGGGCCAGCTTTATGCGCTGGCTGAGACCTGTTCGCACGCAAAGGCTGCGCTCAGCGCGGGCGAATTCGACCCCGACGAGCTGACGGTGGAGTGCCCGCTCCACGGTTCATGCTTTGATGTGCGTACCGGCAAGCCACGCAATCTGCCCGCCTTCGCGCCGGTGGCAACCTATCCCGTCTCCGTCGAGGATGCTGCGGTATTTGTTGATTATAATGATTAAGAACTTGACTTAAAATCGCCTCAAGGGTACAATGGGCGCAACCTCAACCCGACCGAGCGCTTGGTGAAGGAGCCCGCGATGAGCGGATACGCGCACCCTGAGGTGCTTGTTGATACGGCGTGGGTTGCCGCCCATCTGAGCGACCCGAGCGTGCGGTTGGTCGAGAGTAACGAGGACGTGCTGCTCTACGAGACGGGCCACATTCCCGGCGCAGTCACGATTGATTGGGTGAGCGAGCTGAACGACCCGGTGGTGCGCGACTATCTTGATGCGCCCCGCTTCGCCGAGTTGCTCGCCAGCAAGGGTATCAGCACCACCACCACGGTTGTCCTCTACGGCGACAAGCACAACTGGTGGGCCACCTACACCTTCTGGGTTTTCAAGCTCTTTGGGCATCAGGATGTGCGGATCCTTGACGGCGGACGCGCCAAATGGCACGCCGAAGGCCGCGAGCTGACCCGTGCGGCGCCCGCGTACCCACGGGCCGACTACACCGCCCCGGCGCGTGACGATACGCGCATCCGCGCCTTTCGTGACCAGGTGCGCGAACACATTCGCAAAATTGGCGGCGCGGCCTTAGTTGATGTGCGTAGCCCGCAAGAGTACACGGGCGAGCGCACACACATGCCCGAGTATCCGCAGGAGGGTACGCTGCGCGGCGGCCATATCCCGACGGCGGTCAGCATCCCTTGGGCCAAGGCCGTGAAGGATGACGGCACCTTCAAGAACGCCGCCGAATTGCACGAACTGTACACGGCCCAGGGCGTCACCCCGACGAAGGATGTGATCGTCTACTGCCGCATTGGTGAGCGGTCGAGCCACACCTGGTTTGTGCTTACCTACCTGCTTGGCTACCCCCGCGTGCGGAACTACGATGGGAGCTGGACGGAGTGGGGCAACGCCGTTGGGCTGCCGATTGTGAAGGGGTAAGTGTAGCTTCCGGGAAGCTTGCAGCTTCCCGGAAGCTACAGGAAGCTACTAGGCACCAATGAACCGTCAGGCGATCATCGATAGACTGTTGGATTACTACACGTGCCCGCGCCATTACGGCCCCCTGGCTGACGCCGATGTGACACAGTCCGGCGGCCACCCCGACTGTGACGACACGGTGACGATCTACCTCAAGGTGAACCCCGCCGACGAATACATCACTGGCCTGAGCTTCGAGGGCCGGGGCTGCACGATCAGCCAAGCCGCCGCCTCGCTGCTGGCCGAGCAGCTCCAGGGTGCGCCGCTGAGCGCCATCGAGACGATGGACGACGCGGCGGTACTCGACCTGCTTGGGCGTGAAGTCGCCCACGTTCGCCCGCGCTGCGCCACCCTGGCCCTGAACACGCTGAAGGCCGCCGTACTCGTCTATCGCCGCACGAGGCGCCCATGACCGGCGCGCTCGATCTGATTGGCAACACGCCACTAGTGCTGTGTGCGCCATTGCGGTGCAGCCCGACAGCCCTTACCACGCCCTTGAGGGCGTCAAGCACATGGCCTCCACCCAACTTGTCCCAGCTATTTACGACCCCGCCGCCCCCGACGCGGTGATCGAGATTGGCCGTGAGACGGCCTTCACCACGGCCCGCCGCCTCGCCCGCCACGCCGGTCTGCTCGTCGGCATCTCGGCGGCGGCCAACGGCGCCGCCGCGCTGCGTGTCGCCCGCGAGCTGCGTGAGGGGCTGGTCGTCACCATGCTCTGCGACAGCGCTATAGCAATCCTATCCTGGTTATTGAATCCGGGGGACTAAAGCCCCCGGCTCTTGTAGCTGCGAAGCCTGCCTTCGCAGGCTATCCAGGCCGCGCAGGCGGCCTTCGCACCGCGTAGCCCGTGGCTTCAGCCACCGGGCGGGGATCAGGCGCGGGCAAGTTATAATAGATTGTACGGGCGCTCACGATGGTGCCCACACGAAGGATCCATCTGTGTTGACCCTAGCACCTGAGGCGCTTGCGGCCATCGCCGCCCACGCCGAGACGACCTATCCCGATGAGTGTGTCGGCCTGCTGCTGGGCCGCTTGGACGAAGGCCGCAAGACGGTGCTGGCCGTCTATCAGGCCGAAAACCGCTGGCAGGGCCAAGTGACGCTGGCCGAAACTGACGACCCGACCTCGCGGCGCGACCGTTTCTACCTCGATCCGCGTGACTATCTGCGGGCCGACCGTGAGGCGCAAGCCCGTGGGCTTGAGCTGGTCGGCGTCTACCACTCGCACCCCGACGATGCCGCCGTCCCGTCTGAGCGCGACCGCGTGGGCGCCCAGGCTATCGGCGGCCCCAGCTTCGCGTTTGTCATCCAGTCGGTACGCGCCGGTCGCGCCGCCGAACTGGCCTCGTGGCTCCTGGTCGCTGAGGGCGCCACGTTTGAACAGGAGGAGATCACCCCATGGCCGTGACCATCACCATTCCCACCGCCCTGCGACAATATGCTGCGGGCAACGCCACCGTTAGCCTCGACGCCGATAACGTCGGCGCACTGCTGCGCGGCCTCGTCGAGCAGCACCCGGTGCTTGGCAAGCACCTTTTCGGCGACGATGGGCGGCTTCGCAGCTTTGTCAATGTCTATGTCGGCGACGAGGATATCCGCTACCTTCAGGGCGAGACGACGCCCCTGAAGGACGGCGAGACGGTCTCGATTATTCCGGCCATCGCCGGGGGGAAGCAATGAGCAACGTGTCCCTTTCCAATGAGGAGATTCGGCGCTACAGTCGGCACCTGATTATGCCCGAGGTGGGCATGTCCGGCCAGCGCCGCCTGAAGCAGGGCAGCGTCCTGTTGATTGGCACCGGCGGTCTGGGTTCGCCCTTGGCGCTCTACTTGGCGGCGGCGGGCGTCGGCCACATTGGCCTGGTCGATTTCGATGTAGTTGACGAGAGCAACCTGCAGCGCCAAGTCGTCCACGGCACCTCCACCGTCGGTACGCTGAAGACCGCGTCGGCAAAGGCGCGCCTGCACGACCTGAACCCGCTGGTCGAGGTGACGACCTACGAGACGCAGATCACGTCGGCCAACGCGCTGGAGTTGCTGCGGCCCTACGATGTGATTATTGACGGCACCGACAACTTCCCCACGCGCTACCTGACCAACGACGCCAGCGTGATGCTGGGCAAGCCGAACGTCTACGGCAGTATTTTTCGCTTCGAGGGGCAGGCGACGGTCTTCTCGCCGAAGGACGGCGGGCCGTGCTACCGCTGCCTCTACCCCGAGCCGCCGCCTCCCGGCCTAGTGCCGTCGTGCGCCGAAGGCGGCGTGCTGGGCGTGCTGCCCGGTGTGATCGGCACCATTCAGGCCACCGAGGCGATTAAGCTCATCACCGGCATCGGCGAACCGCTGATTGGGCGGCTGATGCTCTACGACGCCCTGGCGATGCGCTTCCGCGAGCTGAAGCTGCGCCGCAACCCGGCCTGCCCGGTCTGTGGCGATCACCCGACCGTCACCGAGCTGATTGACTACGACCAGTTCTGCGGGATTGTCCCCGAGGTGAACACGCTAGGCAGCCAGTACGAGATCACGCCCGAGCAACTGGCCGCACTGCTTCAGAGCGACGAGCGCCCCTATCTGCTTGATGTGCGGAATCCCTACGAGGTTGAAATCGCCAGCATCCCCGGCACCGACAAGGTCATCCCGGTGGACCAACTGGCCGAGCGACTCAACGAACTGGACACCGCTGTCGAGATGGTGGTCTACTGTCGCAGCGGCGTGCGGAGCGGGCGGGCGGTCGAGTTGCTCAAGACGGCGGGCTTTCGCAAGCTGAAGAATCTGGTCGGCGGCATCTTGCGCTGGAGCAGCGACGTGGACTCGTCGGTGCCTCGGTATTAAGACAAGGTTTCAGGTGCCGGGTTTCAGGTTTCAGGCCAAGCGCATCAGAACGCGCTGCGTGAGGCCAAACTGTAAAGCATCCACGAACCATGTCTAAGAGGCGAATGCCCTGGCCCGGCGTCATGGAGGGGCGGCACATACACCGCCCCTTCACCATGCGCCGCCCCTACGCAAAAATCACATACTGGCGCAAGAACGCCTCAAGCGCGTGATAGTAGGCCGCAATCGTCTCGGCGCGGCGCCAGCCGTGGCCCTCGCCGGGGAAGAGGTGGTAGACGTGCGGCACGCCCCGGCGGCGCAGCGCGGCCACCACCAGCTCGGCCTGCTCAGGCGGCACGACCTTGTCCTCGGCACCCTGGAAGATCAGCAGCGGCGTGTTGAGCTTCTCGACGTTGAGCATTGGCGAGCGGGCGCGGTAGCGGGCCGCCATTTCGGGCAGCGGGCCAACCAGACTATCGAAGTAGCGGGCCTCGAACTTGTGCGTATCGGCGGCCAGCGTGAAGAGATTGGTGACCGCGTAGCGACAGACGCCCGCCCGAAAGACCTCGGGGGCCTGACAGAGCGCCGCCAGCACGGTGAAGCCGCCCGCGCTGCCGCCCATAAGCACAAGCCGCGCCGGGTCGGCGATACCTGCCGACGCCAGATAGTGCGCCGCGCCAAGCGCGTCGGCCACATCGTAGTTGCCCCACTCGCCGCGCAGCGCCTGCGTGTAGGCCCGCCCGTAGCCGGTGCTGCCCCGATAGTTCACCTCTAATACGGCGTAGCCGCGTGTGGCAAGGAACTGCACCTCGGCGTTGTACGCGGTCACCGCCTGGTCGGTGGGGCCGCTGTGAACCCGCACCACGGCGGGCGGGCGCACGCCAACCCCGCCCGGCACGTACCCCGGCGGCAAGTACAGCACCCCGTAGACTGTCCCGCCGCCCGCCGTCCAGGTCACCGGCAGCGCGCTGGCGTAGTGCGCCTCGGGCACCAACTCGCCCGAACTGCGCCGGATGACGCGGGTCTGGGCACCGTCGGCGAGCATCACACGCGGCGTAATGGCGGGCGACGAGGCGATGCCTGCCAGTGCGTCGCTGGTGGGCGAGGCGGCTGGTTGCGTGAACCAGGTGTAGCCTTCGCCGTCGCTGAGGGGCTGGGCTGGGCCGCCATCAACTGGCTGCACACAGACGCGCCGCACCCCGCCCTCATTCCGCAAATAGTAGAGCCGCTTGCCGTCGCGGCCCCAGGCCAGCGTGCGCGGCCCTTGACCCCAGGCCGGCTGCGCGTGTTCGGCGGCACCCTCAGTGATGCGGCGCTGCTCGCCCGTCGCCAAGTCGTGAACATAGACATGCCACCAGCCGTCGAGATCCGAGACATAGGCGAGGTGGCGTCCATCGGGGGCGAAGGTCGGCTGAAAGATGCTGGTGGCGGGGCCACCGGCAAGCGCCCGCGTGGCCTTCAGCGTCGGCAGCGGGCCGCTCAGATCAAGGTCGGCCAGATAGAGCGTCGTGCTGTCCCACGGCATCGCCGGATGATCCCAGGCCACATAGGCGATCTGTTTGCCATTGGGGTGCCAGCACGGCCACAGGTAGAAATCGTGGCCCGTGGCGAGGCGCTGCGGCCACTGGTGTCCCGCGCTGTCGGCCACGGCGATGCAGTCCACCTCCTCGTAGGTGTGAACATAGAGCAGGTGGCGGCCATCGGGTGCCAGGGCGGGGGAAGCGGCGGCGCCGAAGGCGGGCGTCAGCGGCTGCGGCGCCCCGCCGCTCAGGCTCTGACGAAAAAGGCGGGCCGAGGCGGCTTCGGCGAAAATCACCGTGCCCGCGCCCACGGTGAACTCGCCGCCGCCGTAGCCGACGCGCCCGCGCACCGCCAGCTCGGCGGGGGTCAGTTCGCGGGGGGCATCGCCCGAGGCGACATCGGCGCACCAGAGCGTGCCGCGCCCATCGCGGGTTTCCAGCCAGACGAGGCAGCGCCCGTCGCGATCCCACTGCACATCGTCGAGGCGCAGCGCCGACGCCATCTGCGGCGGCGTCAGCGGGCTGGGCCAAAGGCCAAAGGGAGGCGTCATAGCGTCCTTTCGCACAAAGGTGGTGGCGACCCCAGACCTGTCAGGTGCGCGCACCCGCACAAAGGTGGCGGCGACCCCAGACCTGTCAGGTGCGGCACCTGACAGGTCTTTTCATGTCCAACAAAAAAGCCTACTGGAGCGAGGGCGCACCCTCGTTCCAGCAGACATTTTACACGCTACGGGCCAAATTTACCCAGCCTGCGAAGTCTCGGACTCGTTGCGGGCGGGGTGCATCACACCATCGGCGTCCGAGGTGTTCAGGTTCGTCTCTTTGAGGAAGATCATACCGACCACGAAGGTGATCGCGGCGATAGAGACGGGCCAGACAAGACCGGCGTAGATGTTCTTGCCGCCGTACATTTCCGGGCCACCGCTGGAGGCGGCGACCAGCGAGGCGCCGATCAGGGGCAGGAAGCCACCGAAGTAGCCGTTGGCGACGTGGTAGGGCAGCGACACCGAGGTGTAGCGGATCTTGGCCGGGAAGGACTCGACCAGGAAGGCGGCGATAGGGCCGTAGACCATCCCGACCCAGATCATCAGCGAGAAGACCAACAGGGTCAGCATCACCGGGTTAGCGCTTGCGGCGATGGCCGGGACGGCCTTGGTGATCACGACGCCAGCGGCGTCCTTGACTTCCTTGATGGCGGGGGTGATTGGGCCAGCGAAAAAGCCCATCGCCATATAGGTCGGGTAGATGGCGAGGGCACCCAGCAGGTTGCCGGCCATCATAATATTCTTGCGGCCAATCTTGTCCGAGAGCGCACCGAAGAAGATGAAGAGGGGCAGGCCACCCAGCAGAGCGATCGAGACAATCACGTTAGCGGTGACGAACTCGACCTTGAGGTAGTTCTGGAGGAAGAAGAGGGCGTAGAACTGGCCTACGTACCAGACCACGGCCTGCCCGGCGGCGGCGCCGAAGAGCACGATCATGATCGTCTTCCACTGCGCGGCGCTACCGAAGCTGTCCCGAATCGGGCTCTTGCTGGTCTTGCCCTCAGCCTTCAGCTTCGCGAAGAGCGGCGACTCGCTCATCTTGGTGCGGATGTAGACCGAGACAGCGACCAGGAAGATCGAGAGCAGGAACGGGATGCGCCAGCCCCAGTCGTTGAAGGCGGCAATCGGCATCGAGAGCCGTACGCCCACGATGACCGCCAGCGAGATGAAGAGGCCCAGGGTTGCGGTGGTCTGAATGTAGCTGGTGTAGTAGCCGCGCTTGTTGTCAGGCGAGTGCTCAGCCACATAGGTCGCCGCGCCGCCGTACTCGCCGCCAAGGGCGAGACCCTGGAGGATGCGGATGGTGAAGAGGATAATCGGGGCTGCGATGCCGATGGTCTTGTAGTCAGGCAGCAGGCCGATCAAGGTGGTCGCGCCACCCATGATTACGAGCGTGACGAGGAAGGCGTACTTGCGACCGACCATATCGCCGATGCGCCCGAAGAACAGGGCGCCGAAGGGGCGGGCCGCAAAGCCAGCGCCGAAGGTGGCCAAGGTCGAGAGAAAGGCCGCCGTGGGATCGGTCTCCGGGAAGAACTTGGTCGCGATGACTGCCGCGAGGCTACCAAAGATGTAAAAGTCGTACCACTCAATCATCGTGCCCATTGCCGAGGCAAAGATGACCTGCCAAATGTTCTTCGCGGTCTCTACGGTCGCGGGCATGGTTCGAGGCGAATACCCCACAGCGATGTTCCTTTCCTCACTTCATTGTGCTGCCACAGCCTGCCGCCCCCGTGCGCGAGGGGTAGCAAGCTAGGCCGCGAGGGAGCTGCCCCACGGCTACGGTGAGCACACGGGCTACCCCAGGCAGGGTTTGACCGCGACTCGACGACGCTGTGTTTTAAGTTCGCCGTACCGGGAAGGTGATATAGCTATCATACCTGAAGATTATGAAATTGGGATAATTTGGTTGTAAAATTTAGGTAAAAGAGGCCGCACGCTCGCCCGGTCGTTCTCCGCATTCCAATGCCCTTCCCTACGGGCAATTGTAAAGTTACGGTAAAGAGGGGCAGATGCAAAGACCGTGCGGCTCTACCGACTGCGGGTTACGCCAAGCCGCGCACAGTGCGCCGCCACGGGGCAGAGCGAGCATTTCGGCGAGGTGGGGTGACAGATATTTTGGCCCAGGGTGACAAGCAGACCGTTGATCGTCAGCCAGTGCTGCGTGGGCAGCTTCGCCCGCAGCGCCAGCTCGGTCGCGTCGGGGGCGCGGGTCTGCACATAGGCCCAGCGATTGCAGATGCGGTGGACGTGGGTGTCCACGCAGATCCCCGGCAGCCCAAAGCCCGCCGTCAGCACCAGGTTCGCCGTCTTGCGCCCGACGCCGGGCAGGCGCAGCAGCGTCTCAAGGTCGGCGGGCACCGCGCCGCCGTGCTGTTCAAGCAGCAGCAGGCAGATCTGGATGAGGCTGCGGGCCTTGGTGCGATAGAAGCCCACGGGGTAGATCAGCTCGGCCACGCGCTGGTCGCCAAGGGCAAGCATGGTGGCGGGTGTCGCGGCCTCGGCAAAGAGCCGTGGGGCCACCACCGCCGTGAGCGTATCCTTGGTGCGTAGGCTCAAAATCGTCGCCACCAGGA
Source organism: uncultured Oscillochloris sp. (assembly GCA_903916565.1). Classification (GTDB taxonomy): domain Bacteria; phylum Chloroflexota; class Chloroflexia; order Chloroflexales; family Chloroflexaceae; genus CAIWXH01. The sequence continues at coordinate 18,008 of CAIWXH010000133.1, forward strand.
TGCGAAAGGGCGCGGCGCCCGCAGCGCCCATCTGATCAATCAGCGGCTGGGCGTAGCGCGGCATGGCCTCGGCCAACCGGCCCAACACCTCGTCGATGGGGAAGACTTGCTGCATTGGTGGTGTAAACACTGTCATCCAAAGCCTACCTTCGGCGCGATCAGGAAAGTAAGACAACGTGTTATGATTCGCATCGTACCATACGCAGCTATAATCGCCCAATTCTGCCAGGAGTGATGATAATGACCAAGATTCTGCTAGTCGAAGACAACGAGATGAACCGCGACATGCTCTCGCGGCGCCTCCAGCGCAAAGGCTACGCGGTGAGCATCGCCATTGATGGTGAGCAAGGCGTGGCGATGGCCCACGCCGAACAGCCCGACCTCATCCTGATGGATATGAGC
>CAIWXH010000134.1 GCA_903916565.1 uncultured Oscillochloris sp.
CAGCGAGGCGGCCAGCATCAGCCAGGCATGGCGCCGATCCGTGGGCGGGGCCAACAGCGCCGCACGCGCCAGCAGGAAAACACTCACGGCGTAAATGGTGTAAGTGCCCGCCGAGTGCGCCCAGAACGCTGGCCCCCACGTGATCGAGAGCCACAGGAAGCCCCGGCTCATCTCTGGCTCGACCCGATTCCACCAAAGCCCGTGCAGGCTGTTGGTGAGGGCAAGCACAAAGGAGAGCGCGGCAGGCACAAAGAGAACGACTAGCAGCGCCCGGCGGCGACGCCAGCCCTGCCCACTGTAGGCAAGTGCCACGAGCAGCCAAGCTGGCGTGACCAGCACAATGCCGCCTACCTGAAGCAAGGCCCAGAAGACCGTCGCCTCGAAGGTGGGGCCGAGGATGGCGAAGACGCGACAGGTACACCAGAAGGCGATGGCTCCGAGCATCAGGGTGAAGGGCCGCCCACTGAGATAGTAGCGCCGCTGCCAAGCGTAGCCCGCCACCAGGGCGGACGTCACGGCAAGCCCCAGGTAGAGTAGGACGTACGGCAGTGCTGCCATCGTGACAAACCTTTGCAGGGGCAAATGAAATTGAAACCTACCTTTAACTAACGGGTAGTCGATCCCATTTCCCGCAGTTAGAAGCCCGCGATCCGGCCCCGCCAACCTTGCGTGGTGCCAGCCCTTCTGGCCGTATAATGCGATGGAAATGCCGTTGTATGGGGGCTTTGGATGGACATCCTGTTCGCCGCCGGGCTCGCCCTGCTGCTCCTCGCGGGGTACTGGCGCGATTGGGCGCGTCTTTACCGTCTCCCCAGGCTTGGGCCGCCCGCCTCGCCCCTGGCGCAAGCGCCCCTAGTCTCCATCCTGATCCCCGCACGCAACGAGGAGCGCGGCATCGCGCGCTGCGTAAGCGGGGCACTCGCGCAGCGCTACCCGACCTACGAGCTGATCGTCGTTGATGATGGCTCCACCGACCGCACGGCGGCCATTTTAGCCGACGTTAGCTCTGCCCAACTGCGCGTGCTGCGCGGTCGCCCCCTGCCGCCCAACTGGGTGGGCAAGTGCAATGCCTGTCAGCAACTTGGCGAGGCCGCCCGTGGCGAGTGGCTGCTCTTCCTCGACGCCGATACCGTGCCCCATCCCGACCTCGTGGCGGCGCTCGTCACCTACGCGCAGCAGCGCAGCCTTGACCTCGTGACCATCCTGCCCTTTTTGGAGCTTGGCACGTTCTGGGAGCGGGCGGTGCTGCCGCCGTTTCTGGCCCTCATCGCGTCCCTCTACCCCTTCGCGCAGTTCGAGCAGCCCGAGTCGCGCCCCGAGCAGGTGATGGCGAACGGCCAGTGCATCCTCGTGCGCCGGGTGGCCTACGAGGCCATCGGTGGGCACGCGGCAGTGTCCACCGAGGTGCTGGAGGACGTGCGGCTGGCCCAGGCGCTCAGGCGGGCGGGCTACCGGGTAGGCGGCGGTGAGGCGCTGGACTACCTGCGGGTGCGTATGTACACCAGCGGGCGCGAGGTGGTCGCGGGCCTGACGAAGAACGCGGCGGCGGGCTATCGGAGTGGCGGCGGGCGCTCGCTAGTGGCGGCGCTGCGGCTGCTGGCGCTCGCCTACGGGCCGCTGTGTCTGCTTGGCTGGGGCGTTGTAGCGCTGGCGCTGGGCGCGGGTGGGCCGGGGTGGGCGCTAGTCGGGCTGGGCGCGTTCACCCTCACGGCGGGTCTGGCCGCCTGGGGCGCGCTCTACCGACGGATGTATCGCCTGAATCCGCTCTATGGTCTGATCTGGCCGTTTGGGCTAATGGCCTATCTGTGGATCGCGCTCTGGGGAATGTGGTGCGTGCGGAGCGGGCGGGGGGTCGTATGGAAGGGGCGCACCTACATCGGGTGAGGGCGTGCCCAGTGGGCACGCCCTCAGTTCGACGATTGGTCAATCTGTGTGAGCTTACGCCTCGTCGCTCTCGCGTGGGCGTCGGATCAGCTCTGGCTCGGCGGGTGTGGCGGCGGCGGGCTCCTCCTCGATGGCGCGAACCTGGGCCAGCGAGAGGACGACCGTCTCGGGGTCGGTGAGGATCTTGTAGCTACCGGCGACCTTAATGTCGCGCACGTGGATGCTCTTGTCCATCGTGTCGAGACCGCTGACATCCACATCGATGTGCTGGGGCAACTCGGCGGGAAGCGCCTCGACCAGCACGACGCTGAGGGCGTGGTTGAGGATGGCGTCACCACGAGCGACCAAGGGCGACTCGCCAACCGCATTCACGGGAACTTCGACGTGGATAGCGACCTTCAGGTCAACCACCTTGAAGTCAATATGGATAATGTTGCGAATCACAGGGTGGCGCTGCACGGCCTGAACAAAGACCGAGGTGCGAACCTCGTCAATAGTCAGGTTGATCAGCGAGGTTCTGCCAGCCTTACGGTACGTCAGGTTGAACGCGCGGTCTTCGACCTGTACGTTGATCGGCGTGAAGCCTTTGCCGTAGACAGTGGCGGGGATCAGACCTTGCTTGCGTAGGGCTGCGACCTTCTTGCCGATGATCGTGCGCGTCTGGGCGTCGATCGTGTGTTGGACGGACATCGTGCTGTTCCTCATCTCGCGCGCGCCCGTGGGCCGCGCAATACTCCCACAGCGACACCACAATGACCGGCGTGGGCTGCCGGTCATTGACGCGCCAGTATACCATGGGGGGCTGGCCGGGGCAACTTGGGGATGCGAAGCGGCATGGCGGGTGCAAAGTCGCCTTTTACCCCTCACCCCCGGCCCCTCTCCCTCAAGGGGAGAGGGGAGATTCGGCAGCAGGAAGCGTTCGGCTCCCCCTCTCCCGCTCAGGGAGAGGGGGCTGGGGGGTGAGGGCTGGCGCGGCAACCGGACGTTGCAACCGCCATGTGCGAAGAGGGTGCAGGTCACAGCAAAGGACGAAGGCCGGGTCGCGGGTGCGCCTCGTCCTTCGTCCAAAACCGGCCACGAACGTCCAGTAAGCTGGCCTTAGTCCGACAGGCTATCGAGGGCATCGGCGATGGCGCCAGCGGTGACACTATCGTGGCCGAGGATCGAGGCGACGACAGGCAGGGGGCGGGCGAACTGAGGCGCGATGAAGTCGTTGACCTTATCGGCGATAGCCCTGACGAACGGCTCGCCGCCGATACGTACCACAATGCCGCCAAGAACAATCATCTCGGGGTCGATCAGCGCCACGGTCTGGGCGCAGCGCATCGCCACTAGGTCAACCGTCTCGCTAACGACGCGCCGACCGATGGGGCTATCGCTGAAGATGAGTTCGAGGTTATCGGTTGTGAGGCCGTAGCTGGCGGCCCGGCTCAGCAGGCCCGTGATGGAAACCAGTTCTTCGAGCGTCTCGGGGCGGCCTGTCCCATCCCAGCCGCGCCCGACCACAGCGTGACCGATCTCGCCTGCGGTCGAGGTCGCGCCGTGATAGAGGCGACCATTGAGGACCAGACCACCGCCAACGCCGCTGCTCAGATGGAGGTAGCAGAGGTGCTGGCGACCCGCGCCGACGCCGAAGGTGGCCTCGGCTAGGGCGATCAGATTGGCGTCATTGTCAATCAGGGTTACGGCGTCAAACGCCTGCTCAAAGCGCTCCTGCAAGGGGTAATTTTCCCAACCAGGCATGCGTAACGAGAGACGCACCGTGCCGAAGCGCAGATCGACAGGCCCCGCGAAGCCTACGCTTACGCGCACCAGCCGATCCGGTGTGATTTCGGCCTCTTTGAGCAGGTTGCCAGCGAGGGCGATGGCCTGCTCGACGATCTCGTCGGGCGCGCCGCCACTCAACTCGGCATGGCCGGTGCGGATCGTGTGGTGCTGGAGGTCAGCGAGGGCGGCGCGCAGACCATAGCTGCCGAGGTCAATCCCAAGCACATAGCCCTGGTTGCCGAGTATCCCCCAGCGGTTCTGGGCCAGGCGGTCCCCGATCAGCGTCTGCAGATCGGCCATCGTCGGCCTCCTTTCAGGCTCAACAGTCGGGGCGAACGCCCGATTGTGGCGTACTGATGCGTAAGCTTCCCCGTGTCGGGTGATTATAGCACACGATCCTCAGTCGCTCCGACTGTTCCCGTGACACGTTCGCTGAGCAGGAGGGCACAGGCAAGCGCGATCAGGCTTGCGCCGATGCTGGCTAACCACGGCGTCGCCGCTGCTGGCGCTGTTGTGGGGGCAAGTTCCCGCACGACGGGTTCTGTGGTCGGTTTGGGCGTGGGCGTTCGTGTTTCCAGGCTGTTGTACTGATGTCCAACGGCGCTCTGGTAGGTTGGTGCCGGGCCTGGCTCAGCCTGCCATGTCACTGTGGGGGCGTGTGTTGGATGAGGCGAAGCCGTGAGCGTAGGTTTGCTGGTTGCAGATGACTGTCGTGTCGCTGACGGCTCGTTGGTGGGCGAGGGCGTGCGAGTCGGCGACGGCGTGCGCGTCGGCGACGGCGTGCGCGTCGGCGAGGGCGTGCGCGTCGGGGTGGCCTCGTCCGTCGGCGACGGTGTGCGCGTCGGCGACGGCGTGCGCGTCGGGGTGGCCTCGTCCGTCGGCGACGGTGTGCGCGTCGGCGACGGCGTGCGCGTCTCCGTCGGCTCGTCCGTCGGCGACGGTGTGCGCGTCGGCGAGGGCGTGCGCGTTGGGGTGGCCTCGTCCGTCGGCG
>CAIWXH010000135.1 GCA_903916565.1 uncultured Oscillochloris sp.
CGGCTGGCCAGATCACGCTCGCCCATCAGATTGCGTACCTCCTGGCGCACGCGCTCGATCTCGGTGTCCTGCGCTGCGGTCGCGAGGCGCACCCGGTCGGTGGCTTCCTGCAACTCCAACTGCGCGAGCGTCTCCCGCCGCACGCGTTCGCGATTCGCGTGCTGCTGCTGCTGGCGGAGCGCATCTTCCTGCGCCTGCACCGCCTGGCGTAGCTCCGCCTCGATCTGTTTGAAGGTCATCTCACGGGCGATGCGCTGCTGCTCCGCCTCAAGCTGGCTGGCCGCCAGGCGCGTCTCCTCGGCCATCTCCTGCAAGGCGCGGGCGACCTGCAGCGCCTTGCCCTGCGCTCCGGCGTCCGCGTCCAGCTGCGCCCGCGTAAGCGCCTCGGCCTGGGCGCGCCGGAGCGCGTCGAGGGTCGTCTCCTGGGCGATCCGCGCAGCCTCGGCGCTTCGCCGCCGCTCCGCTTCTTGACGCGCCAGTGCGGTTTCCAGCTCAAGCTGCAGCTGCTGCCGCGTGGTCTGCTGCTCGCGGGTAAAGCGCATGCCCTCCTGCTCCAGCCGGATCTCCTGCGCCTCAGTTTGTTTGGTCTGGGTGGTGCGGGCAATCTCGACCATCGTTTCCGCCTCGCTGGTTTCGGCCAGCTTGCGGTTTTGCAACTCCTTCACTCGGATCTCGTCTTGGGCCAGCAGGTAGCTGATCCGCGCCGTTTTCTCCTGCTCATAGCGGAACGGTGCCTGGAGATCCTCCCACAGCCGCTGCGAACTGACCAGCGCCTCCTTGATCTGCACGGTAACGATTTTGATACCCAGGCCCTCGTCGGCATCATCCCCGCGACCCTCGGCCACGGCTTTCAGGCGTGCGGTCAGCTCGGCAATGATCGGCTCTTTGTCGGTCAACACCTCTTCGACGCTCATCGTGGCAATCTTGTCCTTGATCGCCGCCTCGGCCTGCTCGCGCAGCTGCGCGTTGACGATCCCCAGCGGGTCGCGCATATCGGAGAAATCAAGCTTGCGGTAGGCGACGCTGAAGTCGTTGATCTGCCACTGGACATAGGCCAACACATTGATGCCCTGCTTTTCACGGCTGATGCTGTTGGCGACAATCCCGATCGTCTGCATCGCGGCGGGAACCACCAAATAGGCGTCGGTGTAGGGGTTGTAGCGAAACGAGAGTCCCATCCCGATGGTCACCGGCGCGGGTCGGCCGATCCGGGTATGCACCACATAGACATTCGGCGGCACAATGATCTGCGTGAAGATCCAGAAGCCGGTCTGGCGGACGGGGATTGGCTCCTTCTCAAGCTGGAGCTGCTCGGAGGTTTTGAGCAGGCTGACGGGCACCGGGGCGGGGGCCGCTTGGCGACGTGATTGCGGCGACGGCGATCCTGGCGCGGACGACGGAGCCGCCACGGGGGATATCGCGGCGTCGAATGACGGATCGCGGGGAGGCTCTTCGGCCTGTTGCACACCTTGTTGCTCCTGAAACACATCGGCGGCGGCTTTGCGACGTTGCTGCATATTGACCTCCTTGCGCACGGGGGAAGACGGGGCTGCACACAAGATACGCAGCGGCGCGACAGAATGTTCCATAGGACGAGGTTCAGATCCGCTCTCCCTGGTGGTGCGGAGGCGCGGAAGCGATGCTCGATTTGTCGCGGTTGCACAAGAGGGGTACCGAGGCACGTGGTGGGAGTACCATCGTGTCGTGGTGCCGCGCCACCAAACAGGCGCTGAGGGGGGCGTGATCTCGTCAAACACAGCACCACGAACATGCCTTCGTTGTGGTGTTTTTGGCGTGATCACGCTCCTCTATTGCCCCTCCCTTACCCACCTGTTTGGCTGCAATTTCAGCCTAAGGCATGTTTCAAAATGGGCACATTCAGCGTGACAATTCAGCGATGAGGCGATGAGGCGATACGGATCGCCACACCGCCTCATCGTTTCGTCGCTGATTGTCACGCTGGTTTGAAACATGCCTAAGGCATGTTTCAATCTAGCTTGACAGTTCAGCGACGAGGCGAGGACGCGAGGACTTGATACGAGCGCCTCATCGCTTCGTCGCGTCATCGCAGGACTGTCAAGCTGAATATGCTCATTTTGAACCATGCCTAAGACAA
>CAIWXH010000136.1 GCA_903916565.1 uncultured Oscillochloris sp.
AGCCGCCGAAGCTGTGCCCAATGACGATGGGCGGCGTCGTCATACCGCGCACGGCGGTGACGAGATCGCGGCTGTAGTCGAGTGCGCCGCTGCGCCGATGGGCCGCCGAGCGCCCGCTGCCGCCGTGCCCCCGCAGGCTGATGGCGTGCGCCTCGAAGCCACGGGCAGCCATGTCGGCCATCGCCCCCTGCCAACACCACGCGCCGTGCCACGCGCCGTGCATGAAGAGCAGCGGGGCCGCGTAGCGCCGCCGCGCTGGATGTGCAACAAGATGTTCTAGCGACGCCATAGCGCAATCCTAACCCCAATACCTTTCAAATCCGCCGATCTGACCTACTTTTGCCCCTCTCCCCCGGCCCCTCTCCCACAAGGGGAGAGGGGGAATTCCGCAGCAAGATGCGGTCGGCTCCCCCTCTCCCTTTATGGGAGAGGGGGCAGGGGGGAGAGGGTGGCGCGGCGGCAGTCTTTATTTGAAAAGTATTGATCCTAATCCACCACCTCACCTCTTCACCGCCCCCACCTCACCCATGCACAACTTCGGCGGGCAGCCCGCGCTGACGGCGCAACTCCTCGGCGAGACGACGCTTCTCGGCGATCATCTCGGCGGTGACGTAGACGCCGAAGGAGCGTAGGCCCGCCAGCTTGAGGCCGTGTTTGTGCCAGAGGCGATACATCTCTTTGACCCGCTCGATTTCAATATTGCGCCCAAGCGTGTAGTCGCCGAATTTGCCGTCCATCGCCAGCAGTGCGGTTTCGGAGAGGCAGGCGTAGGCGGTGCCGGGAGGCATGTCAATGTCGAAGCCGAAATCAGGCTCGCCGGGGAGGACGATCTCGCCACTTTCGACAATCAGCACGTCGGGGCGGCGGGCCGCATCAGCCGCCTTGACATCGGGCGGGCGGGCGACATCGCAGACGACGGCCCCCGGCTTGAGCTTATCAACATTAATCACCTTGCCGGTGAGTGCGCTGGTGGTCGTGATGATCAGGTCGGCGTCACCGACGTAAGCGTCAGGGTGCGTGGCGGCGATCACACGGGCGCCGGGCGTCTCGTGCTCGATCTGCTGCTTGAGCGCCAGCAGGCGCTCGGCGCGAGGCGCAATCAGCACAACATCGCGCACGGCCTGGGCCAACAGGCGGGCGCAGACGGCACCGATGGAGCCGGTGGCCCCAATCACGACGGCGCGCATTTTCGCGGGGCGACCGCCCTTCATCAGCACAACGGCCTGTTTGGCGGCCTCAAGCGTGGCGGCGACGGTGAGCGAGTTGCCCGAGGTGATGCCGATCTCGACTTTTTGCGCCACGGTGAGTCCGGCGTCGCCGACCACCGAGGTGAAGGCACCCAGGCCCATCAGTTGGGCGCCCATACGCTCGGCCATGCGTGCGGCGCGGATCAGGCGGCGGTAGGTGAAGCTGGGCGGGCGGCGCATCATCTCGCGGGGCGTCGCGCCAAGGGCAAACAGCAGCCCTTCGGCCTCTTCGCCCGTAGCCGCTGAGCGAATGCCACGGATCTTCGAGAGATAGAAGGGCGGCATATAGGCGGCGGTCAGCTCGACCAAGCGCGGCGGCAGCCGTCGCGCCCAACGGAAGTTCGGCGCGCTCGTGATCAGGCTGGTACGCAGCGGGTGAATGACAAAGGCGAACTTCGGGCGCGCACGCGGGTTCAGATCTTCGACCGTCGCGCCCCAGCCAGCGGCGGCGATAAAGTCGAGCGCATCGGCCTCACCGGGCTGCGCGCCGGTCTCCTGAATGGCGGTGATCATCGCCTCAAGCACATCGGCGGCGACAAAGGGGCGCACCTCGCTGATCGGCGGCGTCATCGTAACCAGGGTCGTCACGCCACGGCGGCGCAGGTCGTCAATCTCGGCGGGCGACGGGTCATCGGTGACAATCGCCTTGCCCGTCAGGTCGGGCGGGGCGAAGCGACGAATGAAGGCGAAGTCGCCTGCGATCACCTGCGCCCACTGAAAGAGTGACGCGGCGCGGGGGTCGTAGCCCGCTTGGTCAAGGGCGACGGGGTGCAGCAGCCGATAGGGCAGCAGGGCGGTGATGGGCAGCGTGGTGGCCGCGTACAGTTCAAGCTGTTCGAGCGTGCGCGGCACGGGCAGGAAGGGCAGACCAAGATGAATCAGCGGGTCGGCAAAGCGCAGTTCACCGTCATACTGGGCGATGGCCGAGGCAAGTTGGTAGCGCTCAATGCCGCTGGTGAGCAAAATCTTCTTATAGTGGAAGAGGCCGGGGAGCTTACGATTGGCCTGTGCGACGGCCCAGCGCTCAAGGGTCGCCTTGACGACGCCGCCATCAACGACGGGGGTACGGTGTGCTTGGGCGGCAATCTGGATCGCCTCGCGGTGCGGATAGCGGGCGCGTCCAACCCGAAAGACCGGGGTGAGTCCACCCAGGCCAATCGCGTCCACCTGGCCGTCGAACGAGCGCACCAACTCGGCGGCGCGGGCGATGTCGCCATTGGTGCCGATACGCTCGACCGCAATGGCGCGACCGAGAATCGTGGTCGTGAAGCTGTAGTCGCGGGCCGAAGAGCCCAGGCTGATACTTACAATGCGCTTCATCGCACCGTGCCTCCGGGTTGTCGTGGGGCAGCCCGGCCCCGTAACATCGCCGCTCGTCGATCCGTCGCAGATGGGCGCAGTATAGCATACCAGTGGGGCAGCGGGGCTTTGTGGGGGTGTGGTGGCGGACATTAAAGGCGGGGCGATCTCGCGCAAAGCCGCAAAGCCGCAAGGCAGTTCTTTCGTAAGGAGGAGTGCAGCGAAGCATCCCGGTCGGAACACTTCGCTGCGCTCCTCAGCACCATGGTGCCAAAGACCTGTCAGGTCTGGAAGGTTGATGCGTTCGGCCTGAAACCATGACACCCGCCCCCTGAAACCTGGCCCTCCGCTACTTGGCGTGCGTGTTCACCAGCGCGGGGTTGGCGGCTTCGTAGGCGACGGTAGCGGCGCTCTGCTGCTGAAGAAAGCCGAGTTGATCGACCCCGTTCACCAAGCAGTGCTTGGCGAAGCTATCGAGCGGGAAGGTGACGGTGCGCCCGCCGGGGAGCATCACGCGCTGGTTGGGCAGATCCACCGTGACGGTGGTTGCGGGGTCTTCCTCAATATGACTGAGCAACTCGTGGTAGGTCTCCTCGTCCACCGCGATGGGCAGCAGGCCAAGCTTCAAGCTGTTGCCCCGGAAAATGTCGGCGAACGAGGGCGCAATCACGGCGGTGAAGCCGTAGCCCTGCAAGGCCCACGGCGCGTGCTCACGCGAGCTGCCGCAGCCGAAGTTGCGCCCAGCGACAAGCACCGTGGCGCCCGCAGCCTCGGGCTTGTTCAGCGGGAAGGCGGGGTTGGGCGAGCCGTCGGCCAGGTAGCGCCACGACTCGAAGAGGCCGTCGGCGAGGCCGCTCTTGTCGGTGACCTTCAACCATCTGGCCGGGATGATCTGGTCGGTGTCGATATTCTCAGCGGGCACGGCGACGGCCTTGCCGCTGAATGTGGTGATGGGGTTCATCAGACGCTCCTTAGGCATGTTTCCGAATCGGCCATTTCAGCTTGACCGTTTCTCCACACCTCCACACCTCCACACCTCCACACGACCTGCTGTAGAGATGTGGAGATGTAGAGATGTCACCCAAACGGTCAATCGAGTTTGAACCTTGTCTTACAGCAGCGTGCGCGGGTCAGTGACCACGCCCGTAATAGCCGACGCGGCGGCAGTGAGTGGGCTGGCAAGGAACGTGCGCGAGCCAGGCCCCTGGCGGCCCTCAAAGTTGCGGTTGCTGGTCGAGACCGCATACTTGCCCGCAGGCACCTTATCGTCATTCATAGCTAAACATGCGCTACAGCCCGCCTCACGCCACTCGGCCCCAGCGGCCTTGAAGATCACATCCAGCCCCTCGGCCTCGGCCTGCTGCCGCACGCGCTGGCTGCCGGGGACAATCATCACGCGCACGCTGGCAGCGACTTTGCGATCCTTCAGCACTGCCGCCGCTGCCCGCAGATCCGAGAGCCGCCCGTTGGTACACGAGCCGATAAACACCGCGTCAATGGCGTGACCGAGCAGGGGCTTACCCGGCGTGAGGCCCATGTACGTCATCGCTTTGTCGAGCGCCTGACGGCTGCTGGCGTCGGGTAGCTGCTCGGCGGTGGGAATGGTGCCGTCAATGGGCATGCCCATGCCGGGGTTGGTGCCGTAGGTGATCATCGGGGCCAGCGTCGTCGCGTCAAGGCGCATCGTCTTGTCGAAGCTGGCACCCTCGGCGCTGGGCAGCGTGCGCCAGCGGGCCACGGCGGCCTCGAAGGCCGCGCCCTGCGGCGCAAAGGGGCGACCGGCGACATATTCAAACGTAGTGTCATCGGGGGCGATCATCCCAGCGCGGGCGCCGCCCTCAATCGCCATATTGCAGACGGTCATGCGCTGCTCCATCGAGAGCGCCCGGATCGCCTCGCCCAGATACTCAAAGACGTGGCCGGTGCCGCCACCGACGCCATACTTGGCGATGAGCGCCAGAATGATGTCTTTGGCCGTCACACCGGGCTGAAGGCGACCATCAACGCGCACCGCGCAGGTCTTTGGGCGCGACTGCAGCAGGCATTGGGTGGCGAGGACATGCCCGACCTCAGAGGTGCCAATGCCGAAGGCGAGCGCACCGAAGGCACCGTGGGTCGAGGTGTGGCTGTCGCCGCAGACGATGGTCATACCGGGCTGCGTCAGCCCTTGCTCGGGGCCAATCACATGCACGATGCCCTGGTCAAGCGTGCCTAGCTCAAACAGGGGAATGTTGAACTCGGCGCAGTTCTGGCGCAACTGATTAAGCTGGGCAATCGCCTGCGGGTCAACCACGGGGATAATCCCAAGCGCGTTGCGCGGCGTCGTCGGGGTACTGTGGTCCATCGTGGCGAGCGTATGATCGGGGCGGCGCACCTGCAAGCCGCGCTCGCGCAGCTCGGTAAACGCCTGGGGCGAAGTCACCTCGTGGATGAGGTGCAGGTCAATGTAGAGTACCGCCGGGGTCTCCGGCGTCTCGGGGCGCACGACGTGCGCGGCCCATACATTGTCAAAAAGCGTCTGTGGCGATGACATCTCGGCTCCTTAGACAAGGTTTCAGGGGTCGGGTTTCAGGTTTCAGGCCGAACGCATCAGCAAGCCCTACGTGTGCCCAAACTGTAAAGCAGCTACAAACCTTGTCTTACAGTCCAGGTCAGCCCACGGCGGGGCGGGCCTATCGTACACGATCTTACCGTCCACACAGTTTGTAGTAGCGGCTTCAGCCGCGCACGCCCGGTGGCTGAAGCCACGGGCGACGCGGTGCGAAGGCCGCCTGCGCGGCCTGCCTCAGCCTGCGAAGGCAGGCTTCGCCATACCTAGCCGGGGACTTCAGTCCCCCGGCGGGCGA
>CAIWXH010000137.1 GCA_903916565.1 uncultured Oscillochloris sp.
CAAAGCGCTCAGGATCATCCCCATGGTAGGCATGTCCTCGCCGGTGCCACGCTTTGACCGGATCGTCTCCCTGATCTTCGTGATCCTGATCGGCCTCGCGGTGATTTTCTTGATCGACGGCAACCCGAACACCATCCAGATTGTCTTGGGCGGCGATCTGCCCACGGTCACGCTGTCGTGGTTTCTGATCGCCTCGCTCACGGTGATTACGAGCGCGGGTGCCGACCTGCTGGCCCGTTCGCACCCGCAAATCCAGCGCCGCCACCTGCCCATGCTCAACCTTGGCTTTACCCGCCTTGAGCTGGCGCCGAGCTTCTGGGTGTTGCCTTCCTTTGCCGTCGTCGGCTCGTTCGCCTTCTTCCGGCTCTTCAACAATGTGTTGCCGGGTGTCGCCTTTGCGCTGGCCCTGGGTGCCGCTGGCGGCTCGCTGCTGATCGTGTTGCTGGCCCAGCACTACGCCCTCGACCGCAGCCCGACAATCAGCCAGCCGGCGCAGGTGGTACTGCAAGCGGTGGGCTACCTGCTGGCCTTCGGCGTGTTCAGCGCCGTCTACTATGCACGCTACCGCACGCTCTACTCGGCGACGCTGATCGGAACGACCGCCACGCTGCTCGCGTATGCGCTGCTGGCCTATACGCCACGGGCCACCAGTTTCCGGCTGACCATTCTGGTGGGCCTCACGCTGGCCGAGGCCACCTGGGCACTGAATTATTGGGCGACCACCTTCCTGATCGCTGGCACGCTGCTGCTGGTGAGCTTCTACCTTGTGGTGAGCCTCTTGCAGCATCAGGCCGCAGGCAAGCTGGAGCGCCGACTGCTCGCTGAGTATGCGCTCCTGGGTGGGGGGCTTTTCGCTGCGATTGTCTATGTGACGTTGGCGCGCTAACGGTTGCCCCTGGGCACCCTTTCTGCTACACTACAGGGTGCATTAGCCCCATTGCCCCATAGGTGATGTGCAGGTGAGCCACCGTCCCCCGCGCCACGCACCGAGGCGTCGCGCCCGTGAAAGGGAGCAGTGTGAAGCGATCTGTCGATTGGTGGCCCGTGTGCCTAAGCGATCACGTGGCCTTCTTCAGCTATCGCTGGTTTGCCTGGGTGGTCGTGGCGCTCACATTGATGCTGCCCAACCTCCCGGTTGCCACCCTGCCGCGCGATACGGGCCTGCTGCTGCTAATCGGCGTGATCAATGTGGTGGTCACCGCCCTCGCCCAGGGCTATGTACGCATCGCCCTCCAGCGGCCTGCCATCCTCGCCCTCGACCTCGTCGCTGGTGTGGCGATCCTCTGGCTGAGCGAGGGCCGTACGCTGCCGTTCCTCCCCTATGCCTTCGCCGCGCTGGTGCTGCCCGCGTTGCTCTTTGACTGGCGCGGTGCGCTGCTCGCCACGGTCGCGTTCCTCGGCCTCGACCTGGTCGGCCTGGCCCTGATTAACCCTGAGTTCGGGGCTACCCTGGACGGCCCGGCCCTGTTCGCTCGTGCGATCACGCCCATTGCCTTCGCCAGTACCTGGGTGGCCCTCGGTCGCGTCCTGCCCCGCAGCGCGACCTCTAGCGGCGGGCGCTTGGCCCAGACCGACGCCCCGGCGCTTAGCCAGGCCGACCAGGGCGAGGAGCCACCCCCAGGAGCGCCTCTGACATTGCGCCTGACCGACCGCGTGCGCCCCCAGACGCCCCCCGCCAGCGCAGCCAATCTGACTGCCCCCGGCCCCTTGGTGCTGACCCGCTCTACCGCCGAGCAGCGGGCCGATCCGGCCCGACGCCCGCTCTACGATCTGCCTCCAACCCAGGGCCTGAGTCTTACCGCAAGCCTAGAGCAGATCAGCGCCGCTGCGGCTCGCCAGTCAGGGGTCGAGGTGCGCGTCACCTGCATCGGCGCGCCCCAAACGCTGACCCAGGCCCAGCACAGTCTGCTGTTGCGGGCAGCCCACGAGGCGCTCATCAATGTGCAGCAGCACGCCCGCGCCCATAGCGCCCTGCTCACGCTCATGTTCGAGCGCACCACGGTCACCTTAGTCATCCAAGACGATGGGGTTGGCCTGCTCGACGGCACCTACGAGCGTCCGGGCCTCCACGCTCTGCGTGCGATCCGCTACCGTCTCGCCGAACTCGATGGTCAACTGGCCGTCGTTGAACCCGCGAGCGGCGGCCTGACGGTCAGCGCCACCTTGCCCCTGGAATAGTAAATTCCGATCCCCTCGCTTGCCCCACCTTGCCCCTGAGCGTATAATCATAGGGTCACAAGCGACGCGAGAACGTCCGGGCCGCCCGCCCTGTGGGGTTGGGCGGCCCGCTTAGTGGAAAGACCCTGGCATGACAGTGCGCTCTGTGCTGCGCGCACTCTGTATTCTTGGGAGCCTCGGCCTGCTCGGCTATGGCATCATCCAGCCGGTTGAGGCCGAGGTGCGCTGGCTGCTCTGTGTGTGGTCGGCGGCACCCCTGATTGGACTGGCCGTCTGGCTGGGCGCATCACCCGCGCCCCGCAGCGTTCACCGCAGCATCGCCAACGTGGGCCTGGTCATTCTGATGGGCTTTGGCATGTTGAGCTTACAGCTTTTGCGCCAGCAGGTGGTACAAGCCGACGCGATCTACCGCTATGTGGCGATCAGCCCTAATGGCAGCAGCACGAGCAATGTGCGTCCCGTTCTGGACTCGCAGCGCGTCCTGCGCGGTCGGATGCTCGACCGCAAGGGCGTGGTGATCGTTGACAGCCAGCAGGTTGACCGCTTCAGCCGCCGCATCTATCCGCTGACCGAGCGCTACGACGACCCTACGGCCTTCAGCAATGTTGTGGGCTTCTTTAGCACACGCTACGGGCAGAGCAGCCTCGAGTCAACCTACGCCGAGTACCTCACTGGACAGCGCGGCAACGAGTGGGATCGTCTGCGCGAGCGCTTCCTCGGTGGAACGCCCCACGGCAACGATCTGACCCTGACGCTGAACGCCGACTTGCAGGCCCGCGCTGCGGAACTCCTGGGGCAGCGTACCGGCTCGGTTGTGGTGCTTGACCCGCGCACGGGCGCTGTTCTGGCGCTGGTCAGCAAACCGGGCTTCGACCCGAGCCAACTCAGCTTTGATCCTGGCGCAGCCGATTGGGAGGTTGAGAATCAGCGCGTCGGCCACTATTGGGACACGCTGCTCGCCGATGGCTCAGGCCGACCGCTGCTCAATCGCCCCGCCCAAGGGCTTTATCCGCCCGGCTCGATCTTCAAGACGGTGACCGCGATTGGCGTGCTTGAAAACCCGACCGTCGGACGCCCAAATGAGATTACGTGTCCCGAAACATTCACACCCCAGCCCGATGCGCCCCCCGTGGTGAATGCAGCCAAAAACTTGGCCGCGCCCGCGCTGGCGGGCGACCCGTCGAGCCTTGAGCGGGTCTATGCCTTTTCGTGCAACACCGCCTTCGCCCAGTACGCGACCCGTCTGACCCCTGACCTGATGCTGGCGACGGCGCGCCGCTTCGACATTCTGGCCCCCCAAGATGCCACCGCCAGCTACGACGAGTTCACCGATCTGCCTGCGTCCCAGAGTTTAAGCTACGTGAAGCCGGGCTTCCTGAACCTCCCACGGGGCCTAGCCGACACGGGCTACGGCCAAGGGGAATTGCTGGTGACGCCGCTTCAGATGGCGCTGGTGACAGCGGCGGTGGCGAACGATGGCGTGATGATGCAGCCCTATCTGGTGCAAAAGGTGACGCGCCCCGACGGAGGCGAGATCATGACCCACACACCCAGGGCCATTCGCACGACCATGTCACGCGAGACGGCGCGCACTATGCGGGCGAATATGGGCGCCGTGGCCCAGTATGGTTTTGGCAAGAGCGTGGACAACTACACGCCGCCAGGGATCTTGGTCGGCGGCAAGTCGGGTACCGCTGAGCATGTGCAGGGGGCCGTGCCACACGCATGGTTCATCGCCGTGGCCCCCCTGGATGCGCCCCGCTACGCCGTGGCCGTGATGGTCGAGGGCGGCGGCGAGGGCAGCAGCGTCGGGGCCGAGTTGGCGGGACGGGTGCTGGCCGCCGCGTTTGAGACGGAGTAAGATGGTCGTTCACCTCTGGCCTCACCGTCGTTCAGCTTCCGGCCCGCGTGCCCGCCCTGGCAACGGGGGCGGTCGCGCATGGCGCGCTCTGGTGCTGGCAGGCGCTATCGGCCTGACGGCCCTGGCGCTGACCGCGTGCGCCGCCGCACCGCCTGCGGCCTTGGTGCGCCCCACCAGCACCCCGGTGGCGGTCGTGGCGGCGGTGCCGGTAATCCCCGAGGTGCCGTCACTGGTCGCGCCGAGTATGACGCCAGCCCCCGCAACGGCTCCAGCGGCGACGGCCCGCCCAACGGTCGCCGCGACACCGCAGCCAAGCCCAACGCTGGCACCGACGCCGACGCCGCTGGGGGTTGATCTGCGCCGCCAGATCTTTACCGAGGTCTGGACAACCATTAACGAACACTACCTCTACGCGGATTTTCGTGGCCTGGACTGGGCGGCGGTGCGGGGCGAGTTTGAGCCACGCATTGAGCAGACGACGACCAACGACGAGTTCTACCAACTGCTTAGCGGGATGGTGATGCGCCTTGGCGATGGGCACTCGCGCTTCTTGCCCCCCCAGGCCGCGCAGCGCCAGGATGCGCTCAGCAGCGGGCTGGAAGAGCAGGTCGGCATTGGCGTGGTCGCCTTGCCTCTGCGCGACGCGCTGCTCATCCAGCACGTCTTTCCCGACAGCCCCGCCGAACGCGCCGGGCTGCGCCCCCGCGACCGCATTGTCGCCATCAACGGTGCGTTCTTTGCCAATGCCGATATTCAGGGGCCAGAGGGGAGCCAGGTGCGCCTGACTGTGGTGCGCCCCGGCGCCGAGAGCCGCGACATCATGATCACGCGCCGCCAGGTCGAGGGCCGCATCATCCCCACGGCCCGCCGTCTGCCCGGCGAGATTGGCTATCTGAGCATCACGACGCTCTGGGTCAACGATATGGATCGCCAGGTGAGTACCGCCCTGGCCGAGATTGTCGCGCCGCGCCCCCTGCGCGGGCTAATCCTCGACCTACGCAGTAACCCAGGCGGCTGGCGCAGTGTGCTTACGGGCATTCTTGGGCACTTTATCAGCGGCGATGTGGGGAGCTTCACCAGCCGTAAAGAGGATACGCCGCTGCGGATTGAGCCGGTTGTTCACCCTGATCTGCGTGGTCTGCCCCTGGTGGTGCTCATCGATAGCGGCACGGCCTCGTATGCCGAACTGATCGCCGCCGTGCTGCAGAGTCGCGCTGGGGCGGTGGTGATCGGTGCGCCCTCGGCGGGCAACACCGAGACGATCTACTCGTATGAGATGACGGGCGGCGCACGCCTCTGGGTGGCCCAGGAGGGCTTTCGGCTCGCGGGGGGCGGCAGCCTTGAGGGGGTCGGGGTGCAGCCCGATGTTGCCATCCTCGATGACTGGACGCGCTTCAGCGAAGCGGCTGACCCCGCGATCAACACGGCGCTCCGGATCCTCACCCCGAGCGCTGGGGGGAAGTGAGCCGGGGCGGTCGCTCCCGGTGGCTGAAGCCACGGGCGACACGGTGCGAAGGCCGCCTGCGCGGCCTGCATCAGCCTGCGAAGGCAGGCTTCGTCAACCAAGCGCCGGGGACTTCAGTCCCCCGGCTGCACAACCTCCGTAGGATTGCTCTATAAGCGCCACGTAGATTTCAACCACACCGTATAATGGCCGCAGGATCGCCATACTTTCCGCAGGAGCCACTTGTGGATGCCGTCATACCGATTGCCCGCCTCCTCGCCGACACGGGACTCGTCACCCCCGAGGCCCAGGCTCAGGCGCGTACACTGTTAGAACAGCACGGCCTGACCAGCCCGCGCAAGCAGCAGATTGCGATGGTGAAGGTAGATCGCGCGCGCGCCTTGCTCACGGAACACCTACGCATCACGTGTGACAACGCGGAGTGTATGACCCTCGCCGCTGACACTTGGCCAGGGAAAGCGCCGCTCATCGGTGCGCCCGCCCACTGTGCGATCTGCGGCGGCTCCAGCCAGCGGCGGGCGGCGCGGTTCCTTGCTGTCGCGCTGGGACGTGTTGGCATCTCCCGTGTGTTGCTGTTGGGCGGCACCCCGCCGCAGCACGCCACGCTGCGCGAACTGTTTGCAGCCGACCCAATCGCGTTACGCACCGTTGATGGCAGCACCCGTGGTCACTCTGCCGCCGAGGCGGCCCCGCACGTCGCCTGGGCGCAACTGCTCGTAATCTGGGCCTCAACCCCGCTGCACCACAAGGTCAGCGTCGCCTACACCAGCCAGGCCCCGGCGACGCTCTCGGTGATCACGGTCACCCGGCGCGGCGTCGAGTCGCTCTGCCGAGGCATCATTGCCGAGGTGGAACGCCCCCGCAGCCGCTAAAACAAGGTTTGTGGCAGCTTCATAGTTTTGGCCCTTGCGTCACTTGCTGCTGCGCTCGGCCTGAAACCTGACACCCGACACCTGACACCTTGCCTAATAGATCCACTCTTCAATGTGGTAGAGCGCCACCTTTGGTCGGTGCTCAGTCGCCTCTAGCGCGCCCGCTTTCAACGTCGCCAGTTGGGCCGCGATCTCGTCTAGCCCCAGCGGGGCCAGCCCTAGCTCGCGGGCCTGCTGCGCGTAGGCTCCGTCAGGGGGCACAATCAGCGGCGAGATGTAGACCAGATCGTCGGGCGCAAGCTCCATCGCTTGCAGGATCGCCAGGGACTGTGCGACGTGCTGCGGCGCAAGGGTCGCGCCGCCCGGCCCGGCCAGCAGGATGATCCCGACACTGATCCCGCCGGCCTTGAGCCGTCGCACGACATCGAGACATGCAGCGGGCGAGCCGGGCTTGTTGAGCAGGCGAAATACCGCCTCGTCCCCGCTTTCCAGCCCGAGGTAGACCCGCCGCACCCCGGCTGCCCGCAGCTCGGCGTATTGCTCGATGGTCTTCTGTTCGCCGCCAAAGATGTCGAGGAAGGCGTAGATTGGCCGCAGCTCGCCGGTGGTCGCAGACGGCAGTTCGTCGTGGATCACCTGGAGCAACTCGCGCAGACGTGGCTGCGGGACAATCAGGGCGTTGGCGTCGCCCAGAAAAATCGAGGTGCGGAGGGCCAGCCCAGCGCCCAAAAACGCCTTAATCTGCTGGATGTGCGTCCGCAGTTCATCGGGTGCCTTGATGTGAAAGCGCCGGTCGCGGTAGAACGTACAGAAGCTACAGCGATTCCAGCTACAGCCCTCGGTGGCCTGGAGCACGACCGCACGGTACTGGTCGGGCGGGACAATGCTGACGGGTTTGTAGATCGTCTGGAACGTTTGGCGCTCACGTGCCCAGCGCTCGGCGTCCCACGCCAGGATCACCGCGAGCCAGGCGCGCAGTTCGGCGGGCAGTTGGTCGGCCAAGCCCGCGCTGATCCGCGCCACCGCACTGCGAACAGACTCGCTCAGGCCCGTCTGCTCGTCTGGACATAGGAGGCGGCGCTGCTTGCCACTCGGCAGCGTCACCTTCAGCAGAACGTCGCCGCAGAGGCCGCAGCGGTAATTTTCCCCACCGACGAAGCAACTGAGCAGCCGCCCCTCGCGGTCGAAGGTGTAGGTCGCCCGCAGATTGTCTGAGATCGTCAGGGCGTGGGGCTGGACGTTCAGGTAGATCGAGCCAAGCGCAGGCGTTTTGAGCAGGCGTGGCGCAGTCTGGAGGTGCATCAGGGCTTACTTCTTCGCGGCGACCTGCTTTGGCGGGCCATCGCGGGTGTTGATGCGGAGGGGAATATAGAAGAAGCAGACGCCGCTGGCGGCGGTGACGAACAGCAGGATGGCGAGCATGCCCAGGACGATCTGCCACCCGATCCCAACCGGCGCGAACAGGGTCAGTAGGCCGAGCAGGGCGGCAAGGACGATGCGGATATCGCGATCCAGTGTGCCTTCGTTTTGGCGGAGCATAAGCCACCTCCTAATCTTAAAAAAAGTATACCATAGGGAATATGCACCTCTGGAACGTGCCAAGCCGCGCACCAATGGGCATAAAGGATGCTCCGATGTCGGGCTTCCTGGGTGTGGTGGTACGGTATCATTGACACATCCTGGCGAGGGGGGCATGGGCATGACCAACGGCTTGACCGCCGTCAGGAATGAGGGGAGCCGAACACGACATGCAAACCCTCATCAAAGAATCTGACGAAACGGTTACGTGACATCCAATAAAATTTACAGGCTATAATGGCCTAACTTGCTATGATGCTCCTGCGAATCAAACCCTGCTACGCTGCAAAAGGAATGGGATCGATGAACGAGACCGGCAGAACAATCGCGAAGAATATGGGCGCGATGATGGGCACACAGCTAGTCACATGGCTATTATCGTTCATTCTGTCCATTTTCCTCCCACGCTACCTCGGGGCCTCAGCCGTCGGCGAAATCGCAGTTGCCGCTTCCGTCTGGACAATCGCAAGTGTCCTGATCGCCTTCGGCATGGATACGCACCTCACCAAAATGATCGCGCGCGACCCAGCGCACATGCCGGATCTGTTGGGCACAAGCTTAACGATCCGAACCATCTTTTTTCTCATCGCATGTATACTGGTGACAGGGTATCTATACCTATTCAATTTTAATTCAAAAATTGTATACATCGCCATTATTATTGGGGTTTCAACTATTATTGGTGTTTACAGTGCGACATTATCATCTGTTTTCGTTGGACTAGAACGTATGGAGTTTAACTCGTTGTCCAGTATTGTCAGCAAAACATTCCTGACTGTACTCACGCTCTTGTTAATCTTCATGCACGCCAACATTTATGCAATTGTTGCGCTTAGCATTGTCACAGGCAGCGTCTCCCTGAGCATTCTGATCTATGCGCTCAAGCGCCAGTATGCACTACGCATGCATGTGACCTTCGCCGATGCGTGGGCAATGCTGCGTATGTCAACCCCTTATCTGATTACTTCACTCGTTATCGCGGTCTATGTTCAGATCGATCAGATCTTCATCGCAACCATGGTCGATACCCGCACCGTCGGTTGGTATAGTACCGCGACCAACTTGTTTGGTACGACCATGTTTTTACCCGTAGCGATTGGCACAACCCTCTTACCCGTACTTTCGCGCAGCTACACGACATCGCAGCACCAACTTCAGCACATCGCACGCCGTAGCTTCGACCTGATGTTTTTGATCAGTGTCCCGATTGGCTTCGGGATCATCGTTATCGCCAATCCGCTCGTCATCATGCTCTACGGTTCCGAGTTCGCCCAGAGTGGGCCGGTCCTTGCGGTTCTTGGAAGCGTGTTGATTTTCATGTATCTGAACACGCTGCTCGGCCAGTTGCTGATCTCTACTGATCGGACAAGCAAGTGGAATTTGGTCATGACTGGCGGGGTCTTACTTACCCTACCGCTTGATCTAGTGTTGGTACCCTGGACACGCGACACCTACGGCAATGGGGCCCTCGGCGGTACCATTGCCTTTCTGTTCACCGAGTTTTGGATGGTGGTCGGCGCAATCCTGCTGTTGCCCAAAAACACGATCCAGTGGTCAAATGTGCGAACTGCCGCCCTCTCGTTGTTCGCTGGCCTCGTGATGATTGCCACAAGCTGGTGGTGGCGTGAGACGCTGATGCCGCTCTCGATCCTCGTCGGCGCGGTCACGTACATCGGTCTCGTTTTTCTGCTACGCATTGTCTCGCACGAGGACTTGCTTCTGCTGAAGGAGCTTGGGTCCCACCTCGTTCGTCGGTTTCGGCGCACGCCAAAGGTCGCCCCGAAGCCGAACCCCGACTGACGGGTTCGTTGGGCGACCGCATCGCCTGCGCGGGCCACCTCAGCCCTTGACTACAATCACATTCTCACCGCGCAGGTACTGGCTAAATGGATACGGGCTGATCGCATGGTAGAACGCCGAGCTGTTGCCGGGCTTAATCCAGTCGTGCAGTTCGATCACGATCACTTGCACATGGTCAAGCCAAGCCCGAGGTTCGGCGTTGAACAGATCCTTTTCCGCACACTCAATATCCAGCTTTAGCAGATCCACCTTGTCGGTTCCCGCAAGCGCAAACAGATCGGCCATCGTCACCGCCTCGACCTGCGCCGTACTTGTGGCCTGGGCCTCTCTGACTTGGAAGGCCATCTTGCCGTAGTTCGTGTTCGTAAAATCAAGCACCGTCTTGCTTGGCCAGATCGCCGCGTTGACCGCTGTCACTTGCGGATAGGCCCGCGTATTTCGCACAAGCAGTTCGAAGTTGCTACGCTCAGGCTCAACGGCAATGATGCGCGCACTTGGGTACTTCTGGGCGAAAAAGACCGTCGAGCAGCCGATATTCGCCCCGCCGTCGATGATGAGCTGCGGATTTTTAAGCGGGAAGGGGAGCTCATACTCGCGCTGAATGAAAATCTTATCGAAGACCGAGATGTCGGCGATCTCGGTTCGTAGATAGATCGGCGCTCTATACCCAGGAACGTGTAGCTGCACATTCCGGTTGCGGTTCCTCATGGTCGCAAGCAGCCGTATCCCCGGCACGAGGCCAAATTCATGCAGACACCTGAGCGTCTTTACGACGGTCTGAATACGCTTCTCCGAAAACATGGCAATTCTCCTGTAAACAAACGTAGGGGTGTCGCGCTAGAGGTCAAGGCAACGCCTTAGCTGTCATCAGACAGGCACGTTGGCAACACCCGCGACTGCCGCACGCATGTGTTCAAGGTAGTGATCCAGCGTAAAGCGCGCCTCGATGGTCTTGCGAGCGTTCGCGCCAAGCCACTTGGCCTGCTCAGGATTATCGATCAGGAACTGTAGCTTCGTCCGTAGATCCGCCACATCGCCAGGCCGCACGTACAGGCCGTTCCAGCCATCAACGATAAAGTCATCGCGCTGCGCGATCTTTGTGGCGATGACAGCCTTCCCCATCGCCATCGCCTCAAGGATGACGGTGTACCCTGCGGAGAAATTCACATTTAACAACGGCACCACGACCACCTGCGACTCTGCGTAGAGCTGGCGCAACATGAAATAGCTCTCGTAGCTGCGGGCTTCTACCCGTGAGGAGAGGCTGTCATGCCTGATGTTCAGCGCATGCTTGAACCATGGGCTATCGGCTGCGATCTTCACATCAATCTCAAGCCCATCTGTGGCAGCGACCAGCGTTGCGTAGTCACGTGCGGCCATGCCCGCGCTACAGATCTGCTTGCGTATCGGCACCTCCGGCATTGGCCGAAAGAAGCTGTGATCAACATGCCAATAGATCATCTGGATACGGTTGGCACTCGTGGCCGAGCGCTCTTGAAGCAGACTTGCCTGGGCGTGCGCTAGACATTGGAACAACTTGACCGCTGAGCCAACCCTGAGCCGACGGAGAAAAAAGGTTGGTCGGCGGGTCGAGATATTGTGGCAGGTCATAATCAGGGGTGCCTGGGCACCCGTATACTTCAGGAGCATCGCCAGCGGGAGGCCAATATCTTCGCCGGTCGCAAGAATTGCCTGGTAATCACGGTGGCGCTGGTAGGCGAGCAGCGCAATGACCCATTGCAGCCCAAGCACGCGTGCAATCACCCGATGGGCCGGGGTCATCAGCGTATGCACATTCTGCATGTCGATGATGTCAGGCTGAAAGGTGTCAATGACGAGGGTGTAGTCAACCGTCGGCGTCGACTCGGTCTGGGGTTTCTTCTGCGAAATATTTACCCCACTCACGACAAGCAGTCGGGTCGTTGGAGCGCACCTTTGCGTTTTCGCTGGCGAGATCACAGCCATAACGTAGACCCTTATCTAGTATGTAGGTGATGGCGCACCCGTGCTGCATTGCGCTGGGCATCGAAGCGACTTTCGGCACACGCCCGGGCAGCGCGGCCCAAACACGCACAGAGCGCTGGGTCGGCACTCAGGCGGGCGAGACACTGGCTTAACACGGTTGAGTCGCTAGGGGGGATGAGGAACCCGCTTTCTCCTTCAGCTACAATATCAACCAGTCCCCCCACTGCGGTGGCCACAATCGCTAGGCCCGCAGCGCTGGCCTCAATGGCGGCGATCCCAAAAGCCTCGGCCTCGGTTGGTAGGACAAACACCGTCGAGCGCTGGTAGAGCGCGATCAACTCAGGGGTGTTTGGTTTCAGATGGTAGTAGGTATGGATGCCTGCCTCAGGTTCGATCGGCGTGCGTGTCACGAGGTGGAGCTCGGCGGTGCCTGTGGGCAAGGCCCGGAAGGCACGAAGCAGCGTTTCGCCCCCTTTGCGCTGGAAATCTCCGCCGACGAACAGGATGCGGAGCGGCCCGTCAGCTTGGCGCGCACCCGGTGTCCACAGGTGCAGATCGACGCCCGGAGGAACAACCTCAATCTTGGTCGGACTAACACCATAATCCCGGATCAGCGAGTCGCGCACCCAACTCGACCAGGGCAGGAGGTGGGCCGCCCCACGGAAGAGCGCCACATTCACCCGATGCTTGTAGGCAGCCAGCGGCCCTCCTTGATCGGCCTTGTGACCATAGTGGTGACTCATCTGGTCGTACTGAAGCGGCGTGATGTCGGTAGCGACAATATAGGGGCGGCGGCGAACGAGCCTTGCGGCCAGGGCTGCCGGCACCTGCGTATTAAAGAAGGCGATATCGTAAGCCCCGGCGGTCAACGCCCGACGAACCTGTACCATCCCCTGCAACGTGCCGCGCACGTGTACCGGCAGCCCAGGCAAACGATCGAGCAGTCGGCTCGCACCCCTATAGGTCACCTCTGTCCACCGTGCCTCGATCTGCCCATCCTGCTCGACCGCACGGCGCAGGTTTTGGTAGTACGTCTGGTGACCGATATGCTGCTCCATCACAAACGTCACACGAGTCATTGGGCTATCCTTTGCCGCAAGGCTACGGTAAAACGCGGCGCGTTAGATTGAGTCGGCGCACATCCCGTTACGACATACGTCCCTTCGCTGGATCTCCTGCTTGCAAAGCGCACGCCTCGGCACACGCTAGTGCAGACTCATCGGCTTGTGATCTTGGGCCACCTGTTTGCTGAAAAGATGCCGATAGCCACCCAGTTCGTCGGCCACACCCTGATAATAGCGCAGATTAAAGATCGCACTGTAGCAGAACTGGGTCATTCGTTCGCTGCCCAAGCGCGTGAGCCGATCAGCGACCTGTTTGAGCAGATCCTCGACGCGCCGACTCAGCGCCGGATGGTCTAGGCAGATCCAGACCAGCGCCTGAGTCAGCCGGTTGCGCTGCCGAAACTCATTCCGCATAACCTTCAGAACTGGGGACTGGTGTTCGCGTGCAAAGACGACATCATTGCGCCCGTAGGCATACGGCGTCCCCAGCCACGAGTGAAAGCTCCGCTCGGCGTAGTGATAGCCAATTGCCTGCGCGTTAAAGATAAAGCGCAGGTCAAGCTTATCCAAGCGGTAGGCCAACTCGACATCCTCGGCGCGGCGGAAGCGCTCGTCAAAGCCGCCTACCGCCAATAGGTGCTTGCGCGCCAGCGAAGTGTTGCCGGTGTAGAACTGCCGTGCCGTCGGTGCCCAGCGCCCAAGTTGCATCGCCGTATACTGCTTGTAGAGCATCGCCTGCTCCCATGCGACCCAGGGCGACAGCGTAAAGTCCGTGGGGGTGAGCATTGGCCCGAGTACCACCAGTTGTTCCTCAGTCGCATGGAGCCGCATATGCTCGGTGAGCAGCCCCGGCGCGGGGATAATATCGTCATCGATAAACAGGATGTACTCGCCACTTGCACACCTGATTCCGTAATTGCGCGCCGCCGCTGGCCCCTGGTTTGCCTGGGGCGCAAAGACAAGATCCAGGGGGGTCACAAGGCGCTGAACGTAATCGTCGGTGCCGTCGGTCGAGCCATCTGAGATGACGACGACATTGAACTGATCACGCGGGTAGTCCTGCCGCTCGAGCGCCGCGAGGACTTGTTTGAGCCGAGGAAGACGATTGTACGTCGGGATGATCACGCTAACGAGGGGCATAGTTGCTAGGTTGCTCCAGTTCCAATCTGGATGCTTATTTCACTTGGGTTCGTATGGATCTGAGTGAGTTCATCGTGTAGTAATCAAAGCTATATTGTCAAGGTAAAAACGATCCAGATGGTCGGTCTTTAGGTAAAACCCGGTAACATAGGTATAGTTCGGATCATACTGTCGATCATCAAGCCAAAGAAACACATCGACCCATGTTTTGGGCTGGATGGTGTGATTAATGTTCAGAAAATAGAGACGGGTTTCCGAGAATAGTGGCTCATCTGTGGTCACCCGACCATCGAGCTTGACCGAGGTGTCATTGGGCACCCAATAGGGCTGTCGGTTGCTGCCCACCACAGTGACAAGGATCGCGTCGTTAGGAATCGCGCTGTTGCCACCGCTTAGCCTGAAGCGTAAGCCAAGCACTTTGTTGCGACGAAACGTCGTATGTGCCCCTTGTTGCAGCGTGAAATAGAGCGTCCCAACGCCGTCCTTAGTGGTCGCCTTCAGGACGTAGCGCCCCTGATCGACAACGTCACGGCTCTGGAGGTCATAGGTAAGCTTGCTGCTCTGATCAAGCGCCCAACCTGTGCTTAGTGCGTCAGCGTAAATGACCACCTCGGGTAGATTTGTTCGGGCAGACGTAGGTTGCCCCGAGGCGGTGTCCAGAACTGCCGTAGCGCGTGCTGACGTCTCTAGCACGGGGGTGTTTGTCGGCCACGCACTAAACATCGCCGCGACGGTCGGCGGCGGCTCAGTCGTACTGGATGCAACTGATTGAGGGAACGTTTGCGACCCACATCCAGCTACCATCCCGACAAGCGCAAGCCAAACGAGCGTATGGTGCCATGCGTAGCTCATAGAATGGTTTCAGCTTCATGCCAAGCCCGGATCGCTTGCAGTTGCGGTGAGCGCCCGGCGGGCAGCCGGGGTAGCGGAGCCTGCCCGCTGGGCGCGAGCTGCCAGGGCCAGCGTGGGGCCGTCACTGGCAGCGGTCGCGCCGCAATCAAATCCAGGCTATTGAGCAACCCCATCATCATGCCCACAAGCAGCATACTTCTGGTATCCCAAGACATATCCACATAAGCATAGATAAAGTGCATTAAAATATAGAGCGTTGCGGTTAGCGCATAGGCGCGCAATTCACCATACGGCATGCTCCAGATTAAGCGCCCGCCCAGGATCATTGACATGCCAATCATCAACAGCATTGCAAAAAAACCACCAACACCGATCTGCATCCAGATCCACATAATCGAGTTATGGGTAATATATTCCCACCACTCAAAGGTGCTGATGTCTGGCATCTGGTAGATAATATAAAATCTTTGGCCAAAGCCAAGCCCGCGAAGCGATACCTGCGAAATGGTGAACATAATGTTCATGTTCTCGATATCGCGATAGACATTCGAGGCGGTGTCGCGCGCCGTTGGTTGGCCGACCACCGAACGCACCGCCCGTGCGATCATCCCGATTGAGCCTTCGTTGTTCCAGAACGCCGCTAGGTAGACCATAAAGCCCAGCGTCCCGCTCGGGGTGAGCGCCCAGAAGAGCTTGCGGTTTTCGCGGTAGAGCAGCAGGACGATCAGCAGCACCGCGATGCCCAGGCTCAGGAAGCCAGCACGCCGATGGTTCGCAAAGTAGCTGTAGATGACCGGGAAGGCCATCAGCGGCATGAGGAGACGCCGCGACAACGAATCGCGGTAGAGCCAAGCGGCGATCATCAGGATGAAGAAGATGTTGAAGTGGATCGACATCGCGTGTTCGGCGATGACCTCAACCTTCCCCATATCCCACTGTAGCACGGTGGCCACATAGACGACTCCAGTGATCGCCTTTAAGAACAGCGAGACGGTGATAATCCAGAAGAGTGTATTTACCTGTGATCGTAGCCGGATCAGATTACCCGTCAACACAAGCAGAGCGAATAGGTAGTAGATCGGCCTAGCCTCCCAGAGTGCGATCACCAAATTGCCGCCACGAGATAGACCGAAGCCCAGCCCATAGGTAACAAAGCCAACAAAGAGCAGTACCACCCAAAACATGGGGCCAAAGTAAATCTGGGTACGCCGCTCGACCGCCATACGACCGAGCCAGACAAGCACGGTAAAAACAATATAGGTCTCAAGCGGGCTAATAATCACGGCATCGCTTACGTACAGCAGTGATTCGCGGCTCGATAAGTTCTTGGTAAAGGGATACCAGGCGCTCAAGTTGCCATCGCCGAACAGCGCTAACCCAATGATGAGATAGACGCCATAGCGTGGGTTATAGAAGGTGGTGACAACCCCGGCGAGGTACAGCATCCAGACCAACAAGGCTGGCGACGGCTGCGCCCGTAGCATCAGCACGCTGGAGGCTACGCTTACGCCAATGAGCGCGAGATACATCACCCACCAAGAGCGCTGGGAACGACGCGCTTGCAGGTGTACCGTCTGCATGTTTCCAGTCTTGTAGACATCGATCATGGTACGGATACACTTCCTGATCCGGCATCGGGTCGCCGCAACGGATTGAACACGATCAGATCATACGGAAGAAATAGTAGCCGATCATCATGGTGAGGCTGAGTCCAACCAGCACCCATGTAAGCCGAGACAGGCTGACCTGCGGGGTAAACATGCCAAGCGCTAAACAGGTGACCAGAAAGAAGAGAAAGAACTTCATGGTCGCCTACTCCTGAGGGATAAGCATCCGCAGCCAAGCGGGTGTCTTAATCGTGACCTGGTTTAGGATGATACCGAGCATCTTCAGGTGTTTAATCTGATCGAGGGCGCGCTGCACGGTCGGCGTCGAGGTCACGCCATGGCGTACGACTAAGCAGCAGGCATCGCCTAGCGAGGCCAGGGCAATCGTATCACTACTGGTTAAAATCGCCGGTACATCGAGCAAGAGATAGTCGAAGCGCTCGCGCAGGTCGTCGAACAGCGTGTGCAACCCGGCACTCCGCGCCATCACGGGGCGATCTTTGGGCCTCAGATCACCCGCAGGCAACAGGCACAGATTGGGCAACCCGGTAGGAATCAGCGCCGCATCTAGGGACACCGTACCTGCAACGACCTGGGCGATCCCGGGGCGCTTACGCAGTGCAGCGAGGCTTTCGCTAGCTGGCGCTGAAGGAGGTAGCGCCGTTCGCCTACGCCGCCCTGTCTTTTCACGGTGCGCCGGATCGAACTGGGCAATGATTCCAGGTGCCCACCAGTTGAGATCGACCACACAGAACCGGTCAGCCGTATCACTGGCAAGGGTCGTAGCAAGCGCCAAGACGGTATAGGTAACCCCCTCGCCATGGATCGCCGAAGTCACGACAATGCGCCGTGGCAAACCGCCAGTACAGATAAGATCGGTCGTCATCCGCCGAAAGTGATCAACGATTTCGGCGTCAAATGTGCGCTGGAGCGTGCCGTTTGCGGCATTGAGCGTTAGGGGCGCGCCGTGCTGGATGGGGGAATGGATCTTCTTCTTGCCGAAGCGTAGCTTTGCCATTGGGCTATCTCGTAGCAGTCACGCTGCCTCGGGTGCGGTCGTGCGTCGCAGGTATGCGGCGTACATCCGTGATGCGAACACCGAAGCGATGCCATGCTGCGTACAGTGAGGAATTTCGGTCGAGTTGCCTCGCTGTACGCAGCATGCCATGCGTCACCGTATTACTGTGGGAATACATACTTACGGTTGCAGACAAGAGCGACGCTAGATCTGTGGTTGGAGGGCGACTGGATCCGTCTGTACGGTACTCGCGTCCAAGCTTTCCGCTTCGTCTAGTGCGGTGACGGGCACCGGCCAAGTGGCGGCTGCCCCGGTCGGCACCATTGCGAGTACGGGGAGACTGAGACCATAACGCACATCGACCGCGAAACGCAAGCTGCGATCAAGCAAGGCTCCGGCGGCAATCCCAGCGAACACCAAGAAGAGACCAACTGCGAGGAAGATCGACATGCTACGGATGAGATCCTTGGTCGAGGTCGTTGTCTCGGTAGGCAGTTGGGGTTGGTCAATCACTAGGTAGGTCTGGCGGGTGACATTCTCAGTCTTAGCTTGGGCCAACCGAGCGCTCTCCTCATTCGCCTGGGCAGTGGTAAGCCGATCCTCGGCCTGCTTGATGGCGGCCTGGAGGCGATCAATCTCCATCAGTTCCTGCGGTGGGCGTTCACCACGGATCGGCTGAGGATTCGCATTCACATAATCGATCATATCGCCACGCGCCTGATCGACCCCGTCCTTATAGGGCTGGATCTGCGCCTGGAAGAAACTCTGTGCGGCGGCACTCTCCTGGAAGTCGCTGTTCAATTTCCATTGGACATACGCCTCCATGAGCGCGATCACCATTTGTTGCGCCAACTGTGGATCTTCGCTGGAAGCGGTGATCTCGACCAGTTTTTCGCCCTGTGGATTGACACTGAGCGCCTGCCGAAAGTAGCTGAAGGTCTGATCGACGGCGGCAGGGCCAAGCGCCATGTTCTTTTCGAGATTGGTCTTCTGGATGACCGAGCGCGTGAAGGCTTGACTAACAATCAGTTCATCGAGCTCACTGGTGGTCATCTGCGCGGCGGTGACCCACCAACTACCACCGCTGTTCGAAGCGGTGAGCGAGGCGAGCAGGCTGTCCTTCTTCACAAAGAGACGCCCGGTAGCCACATACACCGGCGGTTCGGTGGACACAAAGACCGCACCTGCCGCACATGCGATCACAAGCGGCAGGAGATAGAGCCAGCGATGGCGAAAGTAGCTCTCCATAAACCGCAACAGTACGATGCGAACCATAGCTATGATCCTTACGCTAGTGCGTTTCTCTGCTGCTGTGGCCAAAACAAAGGCCCGGGTGGCTCACATGCTCGCATTCCTCGCATTGGTAGTTGGCTGCGTGTCGCGAACATGACAAGTACGGCTTAACCGTGCCCTATAGGTAAGCCCCGTAACTGAAAGATTATAGCACAGCGTTGCTAACAGTTTCGTCATACGTGGATCGGCGCGTATGCCAACCAAATAGGTCATCTAGTGTAACAAACTTCTATACCCTGTGTTATGATAAACTTTCATATCCTAAGCTACAACAGCGAACTTACGATAGTCAGGGCATATTCTCGACTCCCTATCGCTAGATTAGAACCTAAACATGGCGCATACCCAACAGGACTCCGCTGATGCCCATAATGAAATCACAAGGCTGGCACTGCGGTTCGGCCAAATCGCCTATGACGAGACTAGGGCGTTCCAACCACGTATTCTCTTGCTCCAGTTCGTTACAACACTGGTGCCACCCTATGTTGGTGGGCGGCTTCGCAGTTTTTTGATGCGCCTTGCCGGACTTCGAATCGGCAAACATACGACGATTATGGGCCTGCCACGTATGTACGGCAAAGGCTCTATCCACCGTCGGCTGAGCGTCGGCGATTACGTAGTGATGAATATCGGCTGCCACCTTGACCTTAACGATAGCATTATGATTGCCGCCCGCGTGAGCCTGGGCCAAGAGGTGATCATCTTGACCACCTCCCATCGCATTGGCGACAGCAAGCAGCGGGCCGGAAAAGGCACGACGATGCCGGTTACCATCAACACCGGAGCCTGGATTGGTGCCCGCGCGCTCATTTTACCTGGGGTAACGATTGGCGCTGGGAGCATTGTTGGGGCTGGGGCGGTGGTGACGAAAGACATACCACCGAATATGCTGGCCGCTGGCGTACCTGCCCGAATCCTCCGTGCGTTGTAGCGTGTCTGCGCCTGACTCATGTCGGTGCCTGAGGGGTGAACTTGAGCAGCGTGATCGAGTATGGGCTGAAGGTGTACGCGCATGACCCGGTCACGGTGCCAAGCACCTGGGCAGGGGCGTCAGCGAGATCATCCGCAGGGTTGGCGACCGTATTGAAGCGCACGGATGTGTCGGTTAGGGCGTTGGCGCTCAGTATATCGGCGGTCGCGCTAAACGGCCCAACAACGCCAGCCATACGCACAGTCGCGCTCAGCGGCTGATGCCCCTTGTTGATTGCCAGCAGGGTGAGCGTGCCGTCAGCGGTACGACCGGCGTATAGGCTAAGCTTTGCGGCGGCAGGTACGCTCGCGCTCACAGGAAGCAACTCGTCGCCAAAGCGGCCCCAGAGCGCGAGCGCGTAGTACTGCGGGTTGCGCTCGACGCTTTC
Organism: uncultured Oscillochloris sp.; assembly: GCA_903916565.1. GTDB lineage: Bacteria > Chloroflexota > Chloroflexia > Chloroflexales > Chloroflexaceae > CAIWXH01. The sequence goes on from CAIWXH010000137.1 coordinate 20,052, forward strand.
GGCGTCGAGCATGCCGTAGTCGGTGCCGTTATTGTTGCGCCCGTTGGCTAAATTCCACTGGTTGGCGATCATAACGCCTTGCTCGGCCAGTTGCCCAATCGTGTCGGCAACAAAGAGGGCGTTCACGGCCCGGCGCATCAACTGATTGGTATCAAGCTCTTGAATGGCCACGAGGTTATACTCGGTGACTGCGACCGGTGCCCGACGCCCAGCGGCGTAGCGGTCAAAGGCATCGTTTAGGTCAGTCATCACGTTGGCCCAGGTACGCTCCGGCTGGTTCAACACAGCCTCAGCGCTGGCAGGAGTCTTGCTATAGGCATAGCGATGGACGCTATAGAAATCCAAGTCGGCACCAGCGAGACCGATCACCTTATTGCCCCAGTTCGACCAATCCTGAGGGGTATCGACCCCGACTGCGCCGACCAGGATGGTGGGGTCAACCGCGCGCATCGCGGTGCGAAAATCGAGGTAACCCTCGCGGCGGTCAGCCCCGCTGCCCTGGCCCTGGACATACGCGGTGCCGTCACAAGTCCAGACATCCTCCCAACCCCAGGCGGCGCACTCGGCACCGGCGCTCGCCTTGCCGCCATAGACCTCATTGCCGATTTCCCACAGCCGAATAGGCAGCGGCTTGGGGTTCCCGTGTTCGGCACGCAGGCGTGCCCAGTCGCCGACCGTCTGCCAGTCACGACCGCGCAGATCAACGCCGATTGGACGCGCATCGTCAACGGCACCGTTGAAGAAGGCCACCAGCGCCGCAGCCTCCTGGGCGGTTCCATTGAACGAGACCGTCCACATGCCCGCGCTGCCAGTGGCGCGCAAGAGGTTGAGGAAATCGGTCGGGCGGGCGGCGGTGGGCCAGTAACACCCCTTCGGGTCACCGTTTTCGCAGGCCAGCCAGTCGTAGGCATTGCTCCAGCTACCGCCGGGCATGCGGAGCAGCGGTGTCCCGAGCGCGATGGTGCGATCAAGCAAGCGCTGGTTGGTTAGCTTGGTAGGGCCGAGCCAGGCCGGCACATTCGTGCCGAGCAAGCGCCGGTCGAAGGGGCGCGGCGGGCCGTTGGCCTCAAGCGTAATTGTTGGGCCACTGATCGCGGGCGCTGGCGGCGTCGTTGTGGGGGACAGACCAGCAGGCATCGTACGTATGGCCCCTTGGGTCTGCGCTACGGTCGGCTGTGGCTCAGCGGTGCTTGCCCCTGCGGGCAGTGACGAACGCGAGCAGCCAGCGAGCAGCAGGGCCACACTGAAGATCAGCAGAGGGAAATGAAGGCACCGCATCCGACCTCCTTAGCCGCAGGGCGCGTACCAACGGTAGCACTTGCCGCAGACCAATCGATAGTGCGCCACGCACACGAACAAGTGTACCATAAAATTTTTATGACGCGGGTGAATGTATCTTCACATGAAACCTGAAAGGCTGTCAGCGAATTGTTTGACGATGCTGGTACAATCTGAAGACAAGAGGGCGTTGCACACCCGGCGGTGTGGGACACCTCCTTCTTTATCTCCGACACACCATCTATTATAGCCCTATGGCCTGAGCGCAGAGGCACGATCCCCGGTTGCGCTGGCCGATTATAGGTCAAACAAGGAACGTCTGATGAAGCGAGTGCTGGCTATCGGCCTCTGCGGCGTGCTGTTGGCGGCGTGTGCCCGAACGGCTCCGGCGGCCCAGACACCCCCGCAGGAGGTGACCACTTTAGCCCCAACCAGTGGCATGAGCGCGCTTGGCTCGATGTCGTCGCTCGGCGCACCCACGGGTGGGCCGACTGCCGTGACCACCGCTGTGCCCGCGCGAACCTACACGGTGCAGCGCGGCACGGTCGAGGATGTCCTGAGCTTCAGCGGCCAAGTTGCCCCGGTGCAGTCTACGATTGCCTTCGTCCTTGACGGGGTGATCGCGAAGCTCTATGTCCAGCCCGGACAGACGATCCAGAAGGGCGACCTCGTGGCCGAGCTTGATGTCAGCGAGCTTGCCACCCAGCTTCGCGATGCCAAACTCAGCTACGAGCAGAATCAGCGCGACCTGGATCGAGCCACCGCAACGAGCCAGTTAGTGGTCAAACAGGCCGAGCTTGATGTCGAGGAGGCACGCCAGATCCTCGCCGCCCTGACGGCCCCGGCGGCGGTGGTGAAGCTTACCGAGGCCCAGACGGCTGTGCGTGCGGCCCAGGCCAACCTAGAAACCGTGCGTAACAACGCCTCGCAGACCAAGAACAGCGCCCAGGCTACATTCACCCAGGCCGTACGCAAGTTGCAGACCATCCAGGCGCAGTACGGCGAGCTGTCCAGTCTCCTCCAGAGGACGAGCGACCCGAAAGAGCAACTCACCCTCAGCGACAATATCAAGGCGCTTGAGACAACCATGCGCGAGGCCGAGGGCAGCATCGCCCAGGCCCAGATTGCGTACGATACAGCGCGCAACAACGAGGTGTCCGCCGTCAAGGATGCTGAGGCCAAGCTGGATCTGACGAAAGCGCAACTCACCGCGCTGCTCGCTGGCCCCGACCAGTTCCAGGTTGCGACCCAGGAACGGGTGGTGCGCCGCGCCGAACTCGCCCTCAGCAAGGCGCAGCTTGAGAGCAAGCCTGACCCCGCCCTGAGCCGTGCGGTCAGCGCCAGTCGCCTCCAGATCCAGGGGCTTGAGGAGCAGATCGCAGCCAAGCAACTGTTCGCCCCGTATGGCGGCGAAGTGGCGACCATCGCCACCAGCCTCGGCACCACCGTCCAGAGTGGGACCCCAGTCATCACCCTGGTGGATCGTTCGCGCCTCGAAATTCTGGCCGATAGCACCGCCATTGACAACGGCGAGCGCAAGAAGCCCGTCGTGCTGAATCTCGGTCAGCCGGTGGCAGTCAGCTTCTCGCGCTACCCTGGTCAGGTTTTAAGCGGCACCATCAGCTTCACCCCAGATGCCCAACAATTGGCGGGTACCGACAAAAACTACCACATCGGCTTCGATCCCCAAGGGCTTAGCCTCGACGTCGGCGACCTCTCCGACCTGCGGGTGAGCCTCGGTCGCAAATACGACACGCTCTGGCTGCCGCTCGCAGCGGTAAAGATCAGCGGTACCCGCAATATCGTCGTCATACGTACAGACGGCAAAGACAAGTCGCTCGACGTACTGACCGGCCTAATCACTACTGACAAGATTGAGATCCTCAGTGGCCTCAAGGAAAACGACATCGTGATCGGCCAATAGCTTGGATCTTGGTGTCAACATAGCTTGGTAGGTAAACTGGGAGAACGATGATGGCAACCATTCTCATCGTCGATGACTACAGGCCCAATCAACGCGTGATGAGCTTTGTGCTGGAACATAACGGCCATGCGGTCGTATCTGCCCGCAATGGCTGGCAGGCGCTCAGGTGTCTCGAAACCACCGTGGTCGATCTGATTATCACTGACCTGCCGATGCCTGTAATGGATGGGCTAACCCTGACCCGCGAGGTACGCAGCAACCAACGGCTCAGCCGCCTGCCGATCATCATTGTCACGGCAAGCGCCCGCGAGCAAGATCTCGTCCAAGCCGCAAGCGAGGGCGCGAACTGCCTGCTCTTCAAGCCCTTTGACTCGGATGAATTGCTGCGCGAGGTGGGGCGTCTGACCGCGCATAAGAGCCTCTCGCCCCGTGTGTTCGCGACGCGCGGCGCGTGTAGCGTAGCCTAAAGAATGCCTGTGGCCCACCTTAGCAAAGACGACATGAGTCATCCCGAATTTAATCCGGGCTGATGCAGGCCCGGGGGCGGAGCAACAATCCAAAGGCGACTGAGGGCGGCCCGCAGCCGATAGAGCGGCAGGGCCACCTGCGTATGGCGCTTCCCGGTGCGATGGCCCCAGACACGGAGCAGGTATAGCAATCCTACACAGGTTGTTGAATCCGGGGGACTGAAGTCCCCGGCGCTTGATCGGCGAAGCCTGCCTTCGCAGGCTCAGCAAGGCCGCGTAGGCGGCCTTCGTTCCCCGTAGCCCGTGGCTTCAATCTGCCAGCGTGTGGAGGGGGTCGGCGGTGAGCAGCTACCACGGCTCGCGCCCGCCGCCCAGGCGGGCCACCACCAGCCAGAGCGGATGGGGATGATCGACCAGGGTCACCGGAATGGGAACGATGCCCACCTTGATCAACTGCTTGGTCTGGGGGGCGCGCAGCATACGAGAGCCGTGGGAACGCTTGCCGCG
>CAIWXH010000138.1 GCA_903916565.1 uncultured Oscillochloris sp.
AGCAGCCGGGCGTGCCCAATGATCGCGGGCAGCTCCAGGGTGTCGCTCGGCACGAGCCGCGCCGTGACCCGGTGCAGCTTGCCCCGCCCGCCCGCCACCCAGACCTCGGCCCGCAGCAGGCGCAGCGCCATCGCCACCAGCCGATGGTTCAGGTGCGCCAGCACCACATCATCGCGCTCCGCCACGACCGCGTGATCGAACACGATGGGGCGCGAGACGCCGGTGTGCGGGTGCGCCAACCCATCGCCGCACGCCGCCCAACTGCCGGTCAACGATGGGACGTGGAACGCGGCGAGGCCGTTGATCGTGGTCGCCCGCAGCGCGGGCTGACCGGCAAGCTCCAAGGCGATCTGCACCACCGACTGCACGCGCTCCGGCTCCAGCTTCAGGTCGCGCCGCGTCTCCTGAAGTTGCTCATAGAGCTTGGCGATCTGCTCGCGCAGTTGCCGCTCGAACTTCAACAGCCGCCGCACCGGCTCGGCCTCGCGCTCCGCCCCCGCCGTCTCCAGCCGCACCCGCCGCCCGAGCATCGCCTCCTCGACCTGACTGGCAATCACCGGCCCAACCTTGCCCAAATCCTCGCGGATCGTGTTGACCTTCAGCGCCGCCCGCATCAGAAACTCCAGGTCGGCGGCAAGCGATCCCGGATCTAACGCAAAGGCGCGAAGGGGCAAAGGCGCTAAGATTTCAATTTTTTCTTCCCTTTGCGGCTCTGCATCTTTGCGGCTTTGCGTTAAAACATCCGGCTCCTGCGGCTTGGTGGCTTGGCGCGAGCTATTCCAGCCCTTGCTGACAAAGTGGAAGATCTGCACCTGGGCGGCGCGCTGGCCGTGGCGATCCACGCGCCCGTTGCGCTGCTCCATGCGGTTGGGGTTCCAGGGAATCTCGACGTGGATGAGCCGCGCACAGTGGTTTTGCAGGTCGATGCCCTCGGATGCGGCGTCGGTGGCGAGCAGAATCCGCACCGGCGCGACCTCGGGGCTGGCCTGGAAGGCCGCCTTAATGCGCTCGCGCTGGTCCGTCGGCATCCCGCCGTAGAGGCTCAGCAAGCGCTCACCGCCGCCCAGCCCGGCGTTGGTCAGCATCTGCAGCAGCCAGCGCTGGGTGTCGCGATACTCGGTGAAGATGATCACCCGCTCGGTCGTCCACTGGCCGTCGGGGGTGAGGAGCTGCGCCTTCAGCCAACGGATGAGTTCATGGGTCTTTTGGTCGGGGCGGCCACGCGCATCCTCGGCCCACGTCCGCAGCGCATCCAGGAGCGTGCGCTCCTCCGGCGTCAGGGCGCGGAACAGGCGGGTCGCGGTGTCGAGCGTGTCATCGAGCGCCGTGTCGGCGGCCTCGTCATCGCCGAACTCCTCATCGGCCTGATCAAGCTGGGCACGCAGGGTGGTGACGGGCGTGCGGGTCGGGCTGCCCCCGTGTTTGCGGGCGGTCTCCAGCGACAGCGTGTGCTGGGCGAGCGTGCGGGCAAATGCCTCGGGCGAGGAGAAGAGCCGCTTCTTGAGCAGCTTGAGCACGAACTCGCTGGCGACCTGCTCGGTCTGGTCGCTGGC
>CAIWXH010000139.1 GCA_903916565.1 uncultured Oscillochloris sp.
ACCGCGACTCTGCCCGCCCCAGAGCAGCAAGGCCCGCTCAACCCCGGCGGGCGGGCGCGACGGCAGCCAGAGCGGGCGTGCGTTCGAGGCCCGCAGCCTGCCCAGATCGCCCAGCGCCTCGCGGGGCACCAGGGGCACCGCAGGGTCGGCAGCGGGGGTCGTGCGCGCCTGACCAATGTCGCCGAGGCCCGTCCAGGCCCGCTCCACGGCGAACGCCTCGCGGATCGGCTCGTCCCCGGTGAGCCACTGCTCGTCGATCAGACGCCATGTGACGCGGCTGGTCTGATTGGTGCCAGTTGCCCCCAGCAACTCGGTGGCGCTGCGAAGCAGGCCATCCTCGCTATCGAGGGCCAGCAGCACCGTCACCCGATTGGCGGCGGTGCCGGGGGCATCAGCAGGCAATCCAAGCGGGCTGACGCCCGTAAAGCTGAGGATCTGCACCACACGCTCGCCCATGCGCTGGCGCCCGAGGAGCCGCAGGTCGGGCGTCAACTGGGCTTGGCGCAGGTACGCCAACGGAATCGCCCAGGGGCCAGTTGCCATGCGCTCAGCGCGGGCCAGCACCTGTCCTGCCGGGTCGAGCGGCTGGTTGACGAGGGCGGGCTGCTCGACGCGGGCTGCCGTGGGCAAGGCGCCATAGAGCGCAGGCGCGTAGGCGGCGTCGAGCGCATACGCGAACTCGCCCGCGCCGTCGCCAATCTGGAGCTCGTAGGGCGCACCGCCGTCAACGTGGACAAGCTGAAGCCGATGCCGCGCCGGGTTGCGCGGGTCGAGCCAGAACTCGGCCCGGAGCGGCGCGTACAGATCATCGTTGAAGAACCAGGCGGTTTCGTAGCGCGCGTACCAGACCCCAGGCTGGTCGGGCGGAGTCATCTGGCGCGTAATTGCCTTGGCGATCAGCGCTTGGGCACTGACGGGCGGGCTTTGCCCGCGCTCCACCACGTTAACTGGCGCAGGCAGGAAACCGGGCAGCACCAAGGCGGCGATCAGCGCCAAAACGCCCAGCGGCGCCATGGCGACCCGTGTGATTCGCCACGCCCCGCTGCCACGCCGCTGGCGCTGGCCCGCCTGGGCAAGCAGCTTCGCCCGGAGCGCCGGAGGCAACGTGCGCTCGCGCAAAGCCGTACGCAAGGTGGTCTCGATGGCGGCAAGGAGGCTGCCCCACGCCTGGTCGAAGGCGCGGCACGACGCGCAGGTGGCGAGGTGCCCCCGCACGGCGGCGCTCTGCCGTGCGGTCGCCGTCGGATCAACCAGCGCGTCCCGCACCCCGGCACACTGCTCGCCGCTGAACGTGTCGGTGAGGGTGGTGCCGACCGCTGGCCCGAGGGCGCGGGCGCCCGCAATCAGGGCCGCACGCGCGGCGGCCTCGTCGCCGCCAAGCAGACCAGCGAGCTGCGCCCCGTCATAGCCCAACAGCAGATACAGGCCCAAGGCCAGCCGCTGGTCAAGGGGCAAACGCTGCATCGCGAACGGCGCAAAGAGATTGACGCCTGACTTTTTCGGGGCACGCGCCCCGCCTTGGGCCAGCGCACGCTCCTCTTGGCGACGAGCGGCGGCCACAAGGCGGGCCAAAAGCGCGAACGCATCAGGCGGCGCGTTCGTCGCCACCGGCGCGACGGCGGGCGCGCACAGCAGGGCGGCGGTACGTCGCTCGTCGCCGACAATAATCAGCGCGATGCGATACAACGTGTCGCCGTAAGCGTCAAGGCTCTGCTCCAGCAGCTCTGGCGGAATCGTCATCTGGCAATCCTACAGAGGTTGTTTCGCGCCCGCCCGGTGGCTGAAGCCACGGGCTACGGGGAACGAAGGCCGCCTACGCGGCCTGGATGAGCCTGCGAAGGCAGGCTTCGCCGATCAAGAGCCGGGGACTTCAGTCCCCCGGATCAATAACCAGGATAGGATTGCCATCACAAGCTATGCCGTACGAGCGTCGCTCGCTCGGTCGCGCTCCGCCGCAAGCAGCCGGTGCAGGCGCCAAATCGTCGCAACGCGGGCGCGGTGCCATGCTGCGCTCTTCGGCCCTGTCTCGCGCAGCAGCACCACGCGCTGAAGGGCGAGGCGCAGGCGTTCGTCGCGGGTGGCAGGCTGCTCATCAGGCACAGATGGGTTCCTCACGTAGGCCACGCAGGCCGAACCGCTTGCTGCTGCGCTCGGACTGACACCTGACCCCTGACCCCTGACCCCTGACCCCTTGTCCTAGCGGCTAACCGCCGCGCCCGCCCGGTCGAAGCGCCGTCCGGCCCGTGCGCCAGGAACCGGCACAGCGTTGAGGATTTCCTCGATCACGACGGCGGCGGTAACGCTGCGGATGCGGGCGGCGGGGCTAACAATGATGCGGTGACCGAGGACAGCGCCAGCCAGCGCCTTGACCTCATCGGGCGTGACAAAGGTCTGGCCCCTGATCGCCGCCCATGCCTGGGCCGTCCGATAGAGCGCCAAAGCGCCCCGCGTACTCGCCCCGAGGTAGATCTCCTCGTGGTGGCGGGTCGCGGTCACCAGGGCGATGATATACTCCTCGACCAAATCATCAACGTAGACCTCCTTGATCGCCGCCTGGAGCGTGAGCAGTTCATCAATCTGGGCGACGGTGGGCAGACTCTCAAGGGGGTGGGCCTGGCGCTGGCGTCGGAGGATCGCGATCTCGTCGAGGCGCTCAGGGTAGCCAAGGCGCAGGCGCAGCAGGAAGCGGTCGAGCTGGGCCTCGGGCAGCGGGAAGGTACCCTCGTACTCGATCGGGTTCTGGGTCGCGAGGACAATGAAGGGCGCGGGCAGCGCGTAGGTGACGCCATCCACGGTAATCTGGCGCTCATCCATCGCCTCAAGCAGCGCACTCTGCGTCTTGGGCGTGGCGCGGTTGATCTCATCGGCCAGCACGATCTGGGCGAAGACCGGCCCCTGGCGAAACTCGAACTCGTGGCTTTGCTGGTTGAAGATCGAGACGCCCGTCACATCGGAGGGCAGCAGGTCGGGGGTAAACTGAATGCGCTTGAAGCTGCCGCCAATCGAGCGGGCGATGCTCTTGGCGAGTACCGTCTTGCCGGTGCCCGGCACATCCTCAAGCAGCACATGGCCTTGGCAGAGCAGCGCCACCAGAAGCAACTCGACGGCGTTGCGCTTGCCGACAATCACCCGCTCGACATTCTGGAAGATCCGCTCTGCAAAGCCCTTCACGGTATCCAAACGCAAACCTCGCCGCTATGCTTCTGATGCAGAGGAACCATAGCGGCAGTATACCATGACGCCCCGCGCTCGTTCTGCGAGCGCGGGGCGCTTGAGGCAGGGCAGACCGCTGCCCTCGGGCTGACACCTGAAACCGGACACCTGAAACCTTAGCTTAGAAGCAGCCGCTGCCCTCGCAGATGCCGTTCACCACTGGGTTGACGGAGAGGCCGCTGCCAGGGCCACCGCCGGGGGTCAGCGTATAGTCAGCGATCGCGCGCCGACCACTGGTGTTCCCATAAGCCGTGTAGGTGCGCTTCCCCACGGGTTCCTGCTCGCTCAGAAAGAGCACCGAGGTGAAGGAGCCATTGTCATCCGCCGTGAGATCGCCGACCCAGAGGGTCGCGTAGTTGGGCAGCGTGGCCCAGATGGTGACAAGCTCGCCGGGCCTGTAGCCAGAACCCGTGAAGGTGGCGTAGCTGAGCTGGTTGTCGGGGCTGGCGGCAACCTGCAAGAAGGCGGTGCCGGTGGCGACCGTCAGGTCGTCAACATTCACATCAAACTCGGCGATGCCGACGTTCCCCGTACGCAGACCCTGGGCCGTGAAGGCGTAGTGGCCGACGGGCACGCCACCCACCGCCAGCACATACTCCATCACGCCAAGCGGGCCAGCCTGGATGTGCCCCAAATCCTCGATGTGATTGTCGGGGTAGCGGAGCCATGCGCCCACTTCCTCGTTGCCGCCGTAGCCGGTGCCGCTGAAGACGTACACACTGCCCTGGGTGTCACGGCGCGGCGTTGCGGTGACCTGGACGCCCGTTGAGGTGCCGGGTGCCCTGCCGATGTCAACATTGATTGTGGCGTAGACCTCGCGGCCACTGCTCTGGCCGAAGGCGGTGTAGGTGTACTTGCCCGTTGGGGTGTAGGCGGCGCCCAGGAAGTCGGGCAGGTACGGGTAGCTAAAGCTGCCGTCGCCATTGGTCGCCACCTCGGCGACCCCCAAGACGCTAAAGTCAGGATAGGTGATCCAGACCGAGACCGTCTCGCCAGGCGTAAAACCTGAGCCAAACAGACTCACCGTGTCGTTCTGGCGCGGATTGGCGGGCGACGCCGTCAGCCCCGCCGCCGCAAAGGTGTGCCACGACCAGAGGCCCAGCACCAGCGCCAGCCCCCCGGTAAAGACCCCTAGCAACGTCCGCTTGTACATTCGCATTCGCTGCTGCTGTCGTTCGCTGTCCATGTGCTAACTCCCTCGCTTCAGTGTGGATCAAACGCTCACGCGATAGGGGCAGATTCGCTTGATACGGTATCCTCCTTTCGCCAGACCGACTGTGGGTAAGGCAGACTTGTGCCCTTGCACTCACCTAACCGTAACCAAGGGGGGCCAACCGCAAAGCACAGGTAACGAAAAGATGACAGCGGGTTGCGCCAGGGTTTCTGGTGCTAGGTTTCAGGTTTCAGGCCGAGCGCACCAGCAAGCGCTGCATGGGCCAGATCGGCCTAGCACCTGAAACCCGGCCCCTGAAACCTGGTCTGCCCAACGATATTCCAGCGTGCTGAAATCTATGCTATGATGGGCGCCATTGCGGTTTTACCCGCCACGCACGCGGAAGGATGGAACTCCAGCATGTCCCGATACCTGCATCGCGCCAGCGCCCTCCTGCTGCTCCTGCTCCTGACAACCCTCGTCGGAGCTGCCACGACCAGCGCCCACCCACAGCCCGCCCAGACCAGCGCCCCCCTGAGTGTCCCCCGTGGCAGCGTCACCGCGCGGCCCTTCGCCGTGATGGTTGATAATCACCCCGATGCGTATCCGCAGACGGGGCTAAGCCAGGCACCTATCGTCTTCGAGGCGCTGGCTGAGTATGGCATCACGCGCTATATGGCTGTCTTCATCCCTGGGATTAGCGCCCCGCAGCCCACGATTGGCCCCGTGCGGAGCGCCCGCAGCTACTTCGTCGAGTACGCCAAGGGTCTGCGCGCCGTCTACGCCCACGCCGGCGGTTCGCCCGAGGGTCTGCTCAAGGCCCAGACGGCGGTCGAGATTCTGAATATGGACGCCCTGCTGAAGAACAGCACCGGCTCCTTCCGCCGGGTGAAGGATCGGGTCGCACCCCACAATCTCTACACCTCAAGCGCGAGCCTCGCCGCGTTTGCGGCGGCGCAAAAAGGCCCAGCCCCCGACCTACGCGAGCTTGGCTTTCTCTACAAGACCGATGCGCCCGCTGCCCAGCGGCCCGCCGCCCAGAGCCTCAACTACTATTTCCTCTACCGCGAGTCGTATGTCGCCTGGAATTACGACCCGGCGAGCAATAGCTACCTCTATTTCCGCCAGAAGCGTGCCCACGTTGATGCCGCCACCGGCCAGCAATTGCGCTTCAAGAATGTGGTGGTGCTGGAGGTGGTCGAGCGCCCCATCCCCGGCGATCCCAAGCATCGGATCGAGCAGGATGTGATTGGCGAGGGTCAGGCGCGCATCTTCATTGATGGGACGATGGTCGAGGCTACCTGGCGCAAAGCAGCCGGCTTCGCCCAGCTTCAGCTCTTTGACCGCAACGGCGCCGAGATCGCGCTCAACCCTGGCGCAGTCTGGATCGCGGCCATCCCCTCGCTCAAGAATCTGACCGTGCAGGGCGGCGCGTAAGCCGCAGTACGCCCGGTGCGACCACGCGGCCACACCTCCAGCCTACGAGGGTTCAGCGGCGCAAACGCCCTGTTGCGTGCGTTCGCTGGCCCTCTCCTTCACCATGACAGATGGTAAGCTCCGTCGCTGCCTCGGCCTCATCGTCCTGGTGCTGGTTGCCGTCACTGCGGCCCAGGGTCAGGCCACCCCCGCTGCCGAGGCCGCCCAACCAAATCTCGCCCCAACCTACCGCATCTACGCCACCCGCGAGGGGCTGGTCGGCCACACGACGGCCAACGGCCACGTCATTCAGCCCCGCGACCGCTTTGTCGCCCTCCCCTCGGGCACCGTCGTCTCGCCGAACGGCACGGATAAGTTTCTTGTCCGCGTCACCTACAAGGGCCGCAGCGTCACTGCGCCTGTGTGGGACATTGGCCCCTGGAATACGAAGGACGATTACTGGAACGCGAACCGCCGCTACAGCGATCTGCCCGTCGGTCGCCCAATGGCCGAGGCCGCCGCGCTCAGCGGCTACAACGGCGGGCGCGATGAGCGCGGGCGGCATATTGATAGCCCCAACGGCATCGATATCGCCGACGGTACCTTTTTCGATGACCTCCAGATGAACCGCGACGATTGGGTCGAGGTCAGTTTCCTCTGGCTGGGCGCCGACCCAGGGCCGGGTGCCGCCGTGGCAATCTTGCCGCCGACTAATCTCAGCGCTGCCGCTGCGCCCGCTGCCCCGCCTGCAAAGCCAGTTGAAATCGAGGCTGGCGCGGTCGCGGTGGACGACGCTGGCGCTGGCTATGCGCCGCAGGGTGCGCCCTGGAGCGAGGCGAACTGTGGCGCGGGCGGCAAGCACACCTGGACGAAATCCACCAGCGACCCCGCCAAAGCCTCTGCCTCTGCCGCTTGGTCGCCCCAACTGCCAGCCCCCGGTGGCTACGAGTTGTTGGCCTATATCCCCGAGTGCGGTGGCGTCGCGACCACTTCAGCCCGCTATCGTGTCTTTGCCGATGGCACCACCACCGAGGTCACGCTCGATCAGCAGGCCAGCGCTGGAACCTGGGCCTCGCTCGGCACCTTCCACTTTGGCACCGCACCGCCTCGCGTCGAACTGGGCGACCTGACCGCTGATAATGGTCGCGTCGTGCGCTTCGATGCGCTGGCCTGGGCACCACGCACCGACACCACCGCACCCGATGCGCGGGTGGTGGCTATTCAGCGTAAAGCGAATGGCTACCAGATTACTTGGGGCGGCAGCGATGATCTAAGCGGCCTCGCTACCTATGATGTGCAGGTGCGCGTGCTGCCCAAGGGCGGTTGGAGCGATTGGAAGCTCGGTATTAGCGACACGAGCGCCTGGTGGGGGCCAGACGAGGGGAAGCATTTCGCCTTCCGCGTGCGCGGCAAGGACGCGGCGGGCAATCAGGAGCCGTGGCCCGACGGGGCTGACATGGACACGACGCAGGCGACGCCGTGACGGGACAAGGCGACAAGGGGCGGCCCTCGCTGCGCTTGGGCCAGAGACAAGGGGACAAGGGGCACATCGTCCCCTTGTCCCCTTGTCCCCTCGTCCCCTCGTCCCCGTGTCCCCGTGTCCCCGTGTCCCCGTGTCCCCGTGTCCCCGTGTCCCCGCGTCCCCGTGTCCC
>CAIWXH010000140.1 GCA_903916565.1 uncultured Oscillochloris sp.
CTCCACACTCCACACTCCACACTCCACACTCCACACTCCACACTCCACACTCCACACTCCACACTCCACACTCCACACTCCACACTCCACACTCCACACTCCACACTCCACACTCCACACCTCCACACCTTGGCCTAGCGGGCCGCGCCATTAAACACGGGCTTGCCCGCGACGGTCACCTTCTGGAGTTGCTTGATCGCCTTGACGCGCAGGCTGGCGGGCAGCGCGGCGTAGCCGAGCCGATTGGCCGCGCCGGTGCCTTCGGTCAGGCTCCAGTAGATGAAGTCGGTGAGCGCCTGGGCCTTGGCGACATCCGTGTAGGTGCTGCTGTGGACGAGGATGTAGGTGAAGCCAGCGACCGGGTACGCCTTGGGGTTCGGCGAGTTGGTGAGCGAGACCACCAAGTCAGCCGGGACGGCGATGCCGTCCGCCGCCGCCGAGGTACTCTCCAGCGAGGGCAGGATGTAGTTGCCAGCGGCGTTCTTCACGGCGGGCACGGCCAGTTTGTTCGCCAGAGCGAAGACCAGTTCGACGTAGCCGATGGCACCGTTGGTGTTCTTCACGGTGCTGGCGACGCCCGCGTTGCCGGGGGCACCCACACCGACCGGCCAGCGCACGCTGTTGCCGGAGCCGACATCCGTCTTCCAGTCAGCGCTGATCTTGGTCAGATAGTCCGTCCAGATCGAGGTCGTGCCCGAACCGTCCGAGCGATAGACCACGGTGATGCTGGTGTTTGGCAGTTTCACGTCAGAGTTATCGTTGGCGATCCGTCCATCGTTCCACCGCGTAATCGCGCCCAGGTAGATCCCGGCCAGCGTCTCGGGCGAGAAGCGCAGGTTGGTGATACCGGGGAGGTTGTAGGTCGGCACCACGGCACCCAGCACCGTCGGCACGTGCAGCGTATCGGGGGCCTCGGTCTGGACACGGCCTGCCGTAAGCGCCGCGTCACTGCCGCCGAAGTCGGTCAGGTAGCCGATAAAGTCTTTCTGACCCTGGCCCGAGCCGACCCCCTGGTAGCTAATCGTGACCGACGGGGTGACCTTCTTGTAGACCTCGATCCAGGCGGCGTAGAGCGGCGCGGGGAAGGTGGCCCCCGAGCCTTTCAGGCTGGCGGTGACGGGGCGGGGTGACCAATCGCTTTGGGCACCGACACTTCCGATAAGCATGGTGAAAAGCGAGCCGATAACGACGAGCAGCACCCACGGGCGAAGTACGGTCGTACGATTCATGGTACGGAGTCCCCTTACATTTGCGAACGCGGCGCAACAGGCTGGTGCCACAGGCGGCCAGATTATCGTAGGCGGGGCACATTAACGCTAAAAGGCGGCCCGGTTAAGGTGGCGTTAAGCGTGGTTAAACGTCTGTGGGGGATGTCACTCACACCACGGGCAGCGTGCGGGCGAGCATTAGCCCTCGGGTGCCTCGAAGCGATAGCCGATGCCGCGCACGGTCTGGATATAGCGCGGGCGTGACGGGTCAGGCTCGATCTTCTCGCGTAGCCAGCGAATGTGGACATCCACCGTGCGGCTGTCGCCCGTAAAGTCGAGACCCCAGACTCGCTCTAGCAACAGGTCGCGGGAGAGCGCAATCCCGTGATTGCGGATGAGACAGGTGAGCAGGTCAAACTCTTTTTGGGGGAAGCTGAGCTCGCTGCCGTTGCGCCAGGCCCGGCGGCTGCTGGTGTCGACCTTGAGTGCGCCCGCCTCCAACACCTCACGCGCCAGCGGGCGCGGCTGCAACTCGCTGCGCCGCAGGATGGCGCGTACGCGGGCCAAGAACTCGCCGAGGCTGAAGGGCTTGCCGATATAGTCATCGGCGCCAAGCTCAAGCCCGGCGATGCGATCCACCTCATCGTAGCGGGCCGTGAGCATGATGATCGGGATGTCGCTCTCTTGGCGCAGGATGCGACAGATCGAGAAGCCGTCGAGGCGCGGCAGCATAATGTCGAGCACGATCAGGTTGGGCTGCTGACGACGGGCAAGCTCAAGCCCCGCCACACCGTCATCGGCGGTAAGCACCGTATAGCCCTCACGCTCAAGGTTGTAGCGCAGCGTCTCGGCAAAGGTCAGTTCGTCTTCGACCAAAAGAATGGTTGGCATGGCGCGCACTCTAGCATGCGCCCGTGAACGGCTAGTGATGGGCGTGTTAAGGCGCAGTTAAGCGCGGACACGGGGAGGTGGGGAGATGTGATGATGGGGAGATGTGATGATGGGGAGGTGGGCGTGTGCATCACACGGGCTTAATCAGGGCTTAACGGCACCATCAACGCCTGTTGATATGCGCGTGCTAGAGTGCGTTGCCACTGTGCGAACGATGCTCCCTAGAGCTATGCTGCTCAGCGCTACGCGCTCCTCATTTGTGCGTCAAGGAGACGACCGTGAGCCACCCTGATCGTGACGAGATTACCCCGACTGCGCCGCTCTCGCGCCGCGCCTTTCTCCGCTTGAGCGCCACCGTTAGTGCGGGCGCGGTGCTCGCCGCCTGCGGTGCCGCCCCGGCCAGCACCGCCCCGACGGTTGCGGCCACGACGGCCCCGGTCGCCACTACTGCCGCCACTACTGCCGCCACTACTGCCGCCACTACTGCCGCCACTACTGCCGCCACCGCCGCGACCGCTACGGCGGTACCCGCGCCGCTGCCGCCTGCACCTGCGCCCGGCCCGCTCAGCGCCAGTGCCGCCGGTGGGATCGAGAAGCTAATCGAGGCCGCTAAGATCGAGGCCGAACTCTCGACCATCGCCGTCCCCGACACCTGGGCGAACTATGGCGAGATGAAAAAGGCGTTCCTCGCCAAGTACCCCTTCCTCAAACACAACGACCTCAACCCTGACGGCAGCTCGGCTGATGAGGTGCAGGCGATTCGCGCCAACGCCGGTACCCCCGGCCCGCAGGCCCCCGACGTGATTGATGTCGGCTTTCCCTGGGGCGAGAAGGCCAAAGCTGACGGTCTGCTCCAGCCCTATAAGGTCGCGGGCTGGGATGACATCGCCGCTACGATCAAGGATGCCGACGGCTTCTGGTACGCCGACTACTACGGCGTGATGGCCTTCGAGGTCAACACGCAGGTGGTGAAGAACGTGCCCCAAGATTGGGCCGATCTGCTGAAGCCGGAGTACAAGGGCCAGATTGCGCTCGCCGGTGACCCGACCGGCTCAAGTCAGGCGATCAACGCGGTGTGGGCGGCGGCGCTGGGCACCGGCGGCTCGCTCGACAATGTCGCGCCCGGCCTGGCGTTCTTCAAGCAACTGAATGACAGCGGCAACCTGCTGCCAGTGATTGCCAAGCCCGCGACCGTCGCCAAGGGCGAGACGCCGATCACGCTGCGCTGGGACTACAACGCGCTGGGCAACCGCGACACGACGGCGGGCAACCCCGAGATTGCCGTGGTCATCCCGAAGAGCGGCTCGCTTGCCGGGGTGTACGTGCAGGCGATTAGCGCCTACGCCCCGCGCCCGAACGCCGCCCGCCTCTGGATCGAGTTCCTCTACTCGGACGAGGGCCAGCTCATTTGGCTGAAGGGCTACGCCTCGCCCGCACGCCTAGAGGCGCTGAAGAAGGCGGGCAAGGTGCCCGCCGAGTTGCTGGCGAAGCTGCCCAAGAGCGACGCGCCGGTGGCCTTCCCGACCAGCGCCCAGATCACCGCCGCGACGGATCAGATCAAGGCGGGCTGGCCCACCATCGTCGGTGTCACGGTCAAGTAGCGTGGTTCAGGCGGAACAGACGGAGCGCACGGCGCGTCAGGCTGCTGGCCTGACGCGCCGTGCGTGGCACCCGTCGTGGGCGTGGCTCGGCGTGCTGCCCTTCCTGGTCTTTATCGGCGCCTTCTTGATCTGGCCGGCGGCTGAGATCATGGTGCTCAGCTTTCTCGATGGCCGGGGCCAGCCCACGCTGCAAAATGTGCGCGACCTCGGACAGCCCTTCATCGTCACCTCGTATCTCTACACCATTCAGTTGAGTCTTGTCACTGCGCTGCTGGGCGGGCTGGTTGGCTTTTTACTAGCCTACGCCGTAACCGCCGCCGGGATGCCGCGCTGGGTGCGCGCCGCCGTGCTGAGTTTCGCCGGGGTCGCCTCGAACTTCGCCGGTATCCCGCTGGCCTTCGCCTTCATCGCCACACTCGGCCAGCTCGGCCTGGTCACACAGGCGCTGCGCCAGATTGGCATCAGCCTCTACCCCAGCTTCAGCCTGTACAGCTTTTGGGGTTTGGCCCTGACCTACCTCTACTTCCAGATTCCGCTGATGGTGCTGATGATGGCCCCGGCGCTCGACGGGCTGCGCCACGAGTGGCGCGAAGCCGCCGAGAGTCTGGGTGCCTCGCCGTGGCAGTACTGGCGCCGTGTGGGGCTGCCGATCCTGCTGCCATCGCTGCTGGGGACGATGGTGCTGCTTTTTGGGAACGCCTTCGGCGCGCACGCCACGGCCTTCGCGCTGACTGGTGGCGGCAGCCAGGCCAGCGTGGTCACCATCCTCATCGGTGCCCAACTCAGCAGCGACGCCTTTGCGAACCCCGGTATGGGCAACGCGCTGGCCCTGGGCATGATCGTGATTATGGCGGTGACGATCACCCTGTACACCTGGCTCCAGCGACTCGCCGAGCGCTGGCTTCAGCGCTGAGGTTCTATAGCAGTCCTACACAGGTTGTTTCGCGCCTGCCCGGTGGCTGAAGCCACGGGCTACGGGTACGAAGGCCGCCTGCGCGGCCTCAATCAGCCTGCGAAGGCAGGCTTCGCAGCCAGAGAGCCGGGGGCTTCAGCCCCCCGGATTCAAGGATTGTTCCACGATGCGCCGCACATCCTTTTGGCCCTGGCTCTGGCTGGCGCTGGGCAGCGCCTACTTCGCGCTGCCACTGCTGGCGACGCTCCAGTTTTCGCTTCAGGCGAAGAAGGGCGTGCTGAGTCTGGTCGCCTACGCCAATGTCTTCAGCGACGGCAAGTTCGCCGCCAGCTTCGCCTTTTCGTTCCAGACCGCCCTGGCGACCATCGTGATCAGCGCGCTGCTGATTGTGCCGACGGCCTACTGGGTGCATCTGCGGCTACCCGAACTGCGCCCGCTGATTGAGTTTCTCACCCTGCTGCCCTTCGTCGTCCCGGCGGTGGTGCTGGTCTTTGGCCTGGCCCGCAGCTACAATCGTACGCCGCTGACCGACAGCCACACGGGCCTGAACGTGCTGCTGATCGCGGCTTATGTGGTGCTGTCGTTCCCATATATGTACCGGGCGGTTGACACCGGGCTACGCGCCATGAACGTGCGGGCGCTCACCGAGGCCGCGCAGAGCTTGGGCGCGGGCTGGCCCACCATCCTCTTCCGCGTGATCTTTCCCAACCTCTTTGTTGCGTTGCTCAGCGGGGCGTTCATCACCTTTGCGATTGTGATGGGCGAGTTCACGATTGCCGCGCTGCTCGCGCAGCCCGCCTTCGGCCCCTACATCAACCTGCTCAGCAGCAGCAAAGTCTACGAGCCATCGGCCCTGGCGGTGGTCAGCTTCGCGCTGACCTGGGCCTCCATCGGGCTACTCCAATGGTTCAGTCGCGGCGCGGGCCAGGGGCAGCCCGGCGGGCCGCGCTGAAGGACATGGCGGCGGAAATGCGCGGCAGGTTTTGTACCACGAAGCGCACGAAGCGCACGAGGGCCGAACCACGTTCGATGACGCGCCGTGCCCAACGAGTGCGGCAGGTTTTGTACCACGAAGCGCACGAAGCGCACGAAGGCCGAACCACGTTCGATGACGCGCCGTGCCCAACGAGTGCGGCAGGTTTTGTACCACGAAGCGCACGAAGCGCACGAGGGCCGAACCAC
>CAIWXH010000141.1 GCA_903916565.1 uncultured Oscillochloris sp.
CCATCTCCCCATCTCCCCATCTCCCCATCTCCCCCGTCACCGCGAGCCACGGCGCAGCCGACGCAGCACGGCGGCGTCGAAGATCACCGCGCCCAGGATCAGCAGCCCCTGCGCGGCCAGTTGCCAGAAGGGCGAGATCCGCACCAGCGTCAGGCTATTCTGAATGATGCCAAGCAGAAACGCGCCCAGCACCACGCCGAGCACTCCGCCGCTGCCGCCCAACGTGCTAACGCCGCCGACCACCGGCGCCGCAACCGTCTGTAGCTCGAAACCGAGGGCCGTGTTGGTCTGCGCGGCCTCGAAGCGCGAGGCCCAGAGCACCCCGGCCAGCCCTGCCAGCAGCCCTGAGATTACATAGACGGCGAAGATCACGCGCTGGACGCGGATCCCGGCGAAGCGCGCCGCGTCAGGGTTCGAGCCAATCGCGTAGATGTCGCGCCCGAGCCGTGTCGAGCTGAGGAGGAAGGCGACGACGCCAGCCACGACCAGCGCGAAGAGGATCAGATTTGGCACGCCCAGCGGCGCACCTTTGGCAAGCTGGCGAAAACCCTCGGGCAGCTCAAAGGCGTTGATCCAGGTGCCGTTGCTGTAGAAAAAGATCAGCCCCCGGTAGACGCTCATCGTGCCCAAGGTGGCGATGATCGGCGGCACGCCGCCCCCGCTGATCACCAGCCCGTTGAGGCTGCCCAACGCTGCGCCAAGCGCCATCCCGAGCAGCAGCGCCAGCGGCAGTGGCAGCCCCGGCAGCGCCGACACGGTGAACGCGACCATCATTGCGCTCAGGCCGACCACCGAGCTGACCGAGAGGTCGATGCCACGGGTGATGATCACCAGCATTTGCCCGAGGGCCACGATTACCAGGATCGAGATATCGAGCAGGATGTCACGAAAATTATCAAGCGTCAGGAACGCCGGGGCGCGCAGGCCGACCAGCACCACCAGCACCAAAATAAAGGCCACGATCCCAAGCTCGCGAAAGCGCACCAGCGCATGGGCGAAACGCCCCTGGCGTGAAGGCACGACCTTGTGCTCTGTCACCATAGTGTGCGCTCCTACGCACGGGCCACAGTCGCCGTCGCCGCAAGCATCAACTGCTCCTGGGTAGCCTCGGCGCGGCGAAACTCGCCGGTCAGACGACCCTCGCGCATCACCAGAATACGGTCGCTCATGCCCAGAATCTCGGGCAGCTCGGACGAAATCATGAGAATAGCCATGCCCTCGGCGGCGAGGTTGCTCATCAGGCGATGGACGGCGGCCTTGGTGCCTACGTCAATGCCGCGTGTCGGCTCGTCGAGGATCAGCACCTTCGGGTGCGTGCCCAGCCATTTAGCCAGCACCACCTTCTGCTGGTTGCCGCCCGACAGTTCGCCCGCACGCTGGCCGACGTGGGTCATCTTCACCTCAAGGCGGGCGGCGTCAGCGCTGGCTGCGCGCCGCTCCTCGCGTTTACGCAGCCAACCGGCCCATGTGAACTGCTTGAGCATCGGCAGGGTGATGTTCTCGGCAATGCTCATCTGAAGCACCAGCCCGTGCAGCTTGCGATCCTCGGGCACGTAACCGATGCCAAGTGCCATCGCCTGTTCGGGGCTGCGGATCGTCACCACACGCCCATCCAGACTAATGCTGCCGCTGGCGGCTGGCTCAATGCCAAAGAGCGCCTCGGCCAGCTCGGTGCGCCCAGCGCCGACCAGCCCAGCCAGGCCCACAATCTCGCCGCGCCGCAGCGTCAGCGCAATCTCGGCGAAGCGACCGGGCAAACTCAAACCCTTTAGCTCAAGCAACACCGCCCCTGGCTCGACCGGCTGTTTGGGAAAAAGGTCAGCCAGATGGCGCCCGACCATCATCTGGATCAGGCGCTCGGTGGTCACGCCCGCCATTGGCTGCGTGTCCACGTAGGCGCCGTCGCGCAGCACCGTCACGCGGTCAGCCAGGGCGAACAACTCCGCCAGGCGATGCGAGATAAAAATGATCGCCGCGCCCTGGTCGCGCAGTTGGCGCACGATGACGAACAGCTCCTCGACCTCGCGCTGGGTCAGCGACGAAGTTGGCTCGTCCATAATCAGCACGCGGGCGTTGACCGAGATGGCGCGAGCGATCTCGACCATCTGCATCTGGGCCACGCTCAGCGCCCGCGCTTTGAGGCGCGGGTCGAGGGTGACGCCCATACGGTGGAGCAGCGCGGCGGCAGCGGCGTACATCTGGCGCCAGTCCACGCGCCCGCCCCGGATCGGCTGACGGCCCACAAATATATTCTCGGCAAGGTCGAGATCGGGGAAGAGGCTCGGCTCCTGATAGATCGCGGCCACGCCCTGCTCAAGCGCGGCGCGGGTGCCCGTAAAGCGAACCGGGCGGCCATCGAGCCAAATCTCGCCCGCATCGGGCTGATAGACCCCCGTCATCAGCTTGATCAGCGTGCTCTTACCGGCCCCATTTTCGCCAAGCAGCGCGTGGATCTCGCCCGAGCGCACGGCAAAACTCACGTCGCGCAGCGCGTGGACGCCACCGAACGCTTTGCTGACGTGACGCACCTCAATGACGCTGGAAGCATCGGCGCGAAGCGCGATCATCGGAGCGACAGCGCTCATTAATCATTTGCCTTTAGGACAAGGTTTCAGGGGCCAGGTTTCAGGTTTCAGGCCGAGCGCAGCAGCAAGCGACGCAGGTACCGGAACGGTGTCGCAAAGGTCAGAGGATGGAAAGGTGTGGAGGGAAATTTAACACTATGTTGGACGCTTGTCTAGTCTGTGGGGCAGCGGTGCATGGCGGTTGCAACGGTGCCTGTTGCCCCGCACGCCCGGCCCCGCGCCCTCACAGCGCGCGGAGAGATTCCGCAGTCGGGGGACGCCACTCACGAAGGGCATCCTGCGTGTCAATTAGATAGAATGCACGAAGCCTCTTGGTACATTATGCTGCGGCCCAGCGCCAAAAGTGCCTTATAATCCTTCTATCCGTAACACCCTTGCCCCCCATCGGAGGGGCGCTCAAGGCCCGGAGGCATATTTCATGTCGAGCCCACTGCGTGACTTTCTTGAGATCCCCTACGACCAGTTGGAAGAGCTAAACCTGACCGCGAAGGCTCGGCGTTTGGCCCGCGTGTCGCCCGACGAGGCCCGCGAGGATCGGATGCGCTATCTTGCTGACGAGAAGCGCATCAAGGCGGTGACCGTCTGCTTCACCGACCTTGAGGGTCGTCTCCACATGCTCGACTACGACAAGAAGTTCTTGCTCAAGTCGGCTGACAACCTGACCTTCGACGGTTCGTCGATTCGCGGCTTCTCGGCCCAGGCCGAGTCGGATCTGCGCCTCGGGATCGACTGGGCCGCATTCTATTGGCTGCCTGCTGATGTCTTCGGCCCCGGTAAAGTCCTGGTCTTCGCCGAAGTGCAGGAGCGCGACGGCTCGCCCTATCGCGCCGATCTGCGGAGCCGCCTCAAGGCATATTGCGCCGATCTCTATCGCCGTGACGGGACGGTCTGTAACGTCGCCAATGAGATCGAGGGCTTCCTGTTCAAGGGTCACTACGCCGAGCAGCGCTACCGCGAAACGGGTGCCTTCGAGTTTGTCTCGACGGGCGGCTACTACCACACGCTGCCGAACGACCCGCTCCGCACCTTCATCGACACGGCGGCTGAAGCCCAGCGCGCGATGGGCTTTGCCAACGAGAAAGACCACCCCGAGGTGGCGCCCTCGCAGTTCGAGATGAACTACTCGTACACCGAGGCCACCATCGCCGCCGACCAGGTGCTGCTCTACAAGCTGATCTGCCGTCAGGTGGCCCACCGCCTCGACCTGACCGCCAGCTTCCTGCCCAAGCCGGTCACTGGCGTGAATGGCAGCGGGATGCACACCAACATGTCGCTGGCGCGTGGCGACACCAATCTCTTCTGGGACGGTTCTGGCACCGATGGGCTGTCGGCGACGGGCTGGAACTACGTTGACCGCATCCTTGCCAGTGGGCAGGGGCTTTGTCTGCTGCTCAACCCGAGCGTGAACGCCTATCGGCGGCTTGACCCGCACTTCGAGGCGCCTAACCAGATCAAGGCGTCGCCGATTGACCGTGGCTCCATGGTGCGGATCCCCATCGGCAACCATCGCTCGGCCCGGGTCGAGGTGCGCTCCATCGCGCCCGACGCCAGCCCGTATCTCTCCATCTACGCCCTGTTGCGCGCCGGGCTTGAGGGGCCGGAGCCTGCCGATGTGAGCGTGCGCGAGGGCCGCGAGACCCTGCCCGATAACGTCTACGACGCCATTGACAACTTCCGGGCCAACCCCTTCTTGCGCGAGATCCTCGGCGCTGAGGTTCACGAGCGCTACGCCGAGCTGAAGCTGGCGGCAGCGCAGCGCTGCCCGCGCCTGCTTGGCACCCTGATCAAGCGCGCCGAGGTGCAGTTCCACCACGAGGTGACCAACCAGCAACTCTGGACGAAGTTCTAGGTCGCGTCGGCGGACATACGCGGCAGGTTTTTACCACGAAGCGCACGAAGTTCACGAAGGCCGAACCGCTTGCGGCTCTCTCGTTCCTTTTGTGCCAGAGGCACGGGTTCGCAACAGTTAGACGTTGCGGTGTTCGTAGTAGCGGCTTCAGCCGTGTCATAGGCCGGGGGCTGAAGCCCCCACTACGAACGGTATTAACAAAGACCTGTCAGGTGCGTGCACCTGACAGGTCTAAAGATTCGCTTCCCTAAGCTAAAACCAGCACCCCAGCTACTGGCGCGTGTACTCGCAGATTGCGGCGGGCATGCCAAGGACAATCACGCGATGACGCGGGCCGGGGCGCAACGCACGGGCCGTACCGGCGCGGGCCAGCTCAAGCATACGCGGGTTGCCCGCCAGCGCGACTAGCCGCCCGCCGGGGCGCATGACGCGCACCACCTCGGCCAGCACGCTGCGGTAGAGATCGGGGAGCTGGCTCTCGTCGCTGACCTGCTTGCCAAAGGGCAGGTTGACCGCCACCTTATCCACCGTGCCGCTCTCCAGCGGCAGCCGCCGGGCGTCCCAGCGGCTCAGGTGGATGCGGCCACCGGCCCCGCGCAAGTTCGCCTGCATCGCGCTGAGCGCATCGCCGCTGATGTCGCCGCCGTGCAGTTCGGCGAAGCGGCCTGCGGCGGCCCGCTCCAGCAAAATCGTGCCAGCGCCCGCCATCGGGTCAAGAAACACATCGTCAGGGGAAGGGTCAGTCAGGGCGATCATCGCAGCGGCCAGGGCTGGGCGCAGACTCGCGGGCAGGTGGCGCACCTTGCCGCCCTGGCGCATGCTTGCGTCCGAGAGGCGCAGGGCGCAGATCAGCTCGCTGTCAACCAGGGTCGCCCAGACCTCCAGGTCAGCGTCGTCCTCGACCAAATTCCAGCGTCCGGGCCAGCCCTCGCGCACCGCATCGGCGACGGCGCGGCCCACGTCGCGGCGCAAAAACTTCTGCTTGCCGACCGTGCGAGCGATCACGCGGAAACTGCCGCCCTGTTGGCGCGAGCCGGTGGTGCGTCGCCAGAGGTCAATGGCGCGTGCCACGTCCTCGCTGTTCCGCACAGCGGCGTAGATCTGGCGTGGGCCACGGTCGTCAGAGGCGACACGGAAGCCGCGTGCCGCGACGATAAAGGCGTCCTCGCTGGTGCGTAGGCCCAAGAAGGGCTTTGGGCTACCGCGATAGGCCACGAGGACAATGTCGTTACGACCGGGGATCGCCTTGAGGCCGACGAGTTTTGCGCCGGGGCCATCGCTTGCGGGCAGATGGGTTTCGGCCTCGTGCCAGGCGAGATCGCCGAGGCCGGGGAGGGTCTGGAGCGCGTAGAGCATTAGGTAATGTAGTCCATCAGCACATGGTACAGGTCTACCAGGCTGTCAATGTGTACCCACTCTTCGTCAGAGTGGAGGCCGGCGCCGACTGGGCCGACGCAGATAGCGGGGATACCGGCGCTGGTGTAGTAGCGGGCATCCGTGGCAAAGTGTTCGCGATAGAGGCGTGGTGCGCGCCCCATGCGGGAGGTTAGCGCAGCGGCAACGCGGCGCACTTCGGGGTGTGCAGGGTCAGTGTGCAGACCAGGGCCGCCCTCACTCACATGCACTTCGGCGGTGGGAAAGCATGCGGCCACGGCGGGCAGAATAGTTGCTGGCGTCTCGTCCGCCGCGTAGCGAATGTCGAGGGTGAGGTCAGCGAACGGCGGCACTTGGTTGCGCGAGCCAACGCCGGCCTGCACGACGGTGGGTGTGACAGTGGTGCGCCACTCGTTGGGGCCAGCGGGCACCGGGAAACGCGCCCCCAGGGCGGCAAGCCCACGGGCCATTGCGCTGATGGGATTATGCCCATCCCAGGGGCGCGAGCCGTGGGCAGGACGACCGGGGATGCGTAGCTCAAGCCACAACGAGCCTTTGTGCTCGTAGAGTATGCCCATATTCGTCGGCTCTAGGCAGAGCATAAAGCCGCAGCGCCAGCCTTCACTCAGCAGACGCCCCGTGCCCATAACGCCGCCAACCTCCTCGTCGCTCACGAACTGGAAACCGACATTGGGGCGCACAGGGCGGGCGGCCAGATCGCGCAGCAGGCGCAGCATGACGGCGCAACTCCCCTTCATATCCTGGCTGCCGCGACCGTAGATGCGGCCCTCGCGCAGCACGGGGATGAACTGGGCAGGTTGGGCGACAACCACATCAAGGTGACCGTTGAGCATCATGGCAGGCTCACGGGTGGCGCGCAGGGTCACAACGAGGGCCGGCTTGCCGCCGACCTCGCTGCGTTCGATATAGAGATCGGGGATGTCGGCTAAATAGGTGGCGATGTAGGTGATCACGGCCTCTAGCTGATCCGGTCGCTCGGCAATCGACTCGAAGCGCATCAGATCGCATGTCAGCGCGACCAACTCGTAGCGAAGGGCGGCGGCCATCAGCGGCTCCTCAGGTCTTGGTGCCAAGACATCACCGCAGTATACCATGCTTGTGCTTGGGGCTGATGCAACGTCCCGCCACGCCTATGGGCTGAAGCCCCCGGCGCTTTCGGTGCGAAGCCTGCTATAGTAATCCTATACTGGTTATCGAATCCGGGGGGCTGAAGCCCCCGGCGCTTGGTGACGTTGCATCAGCTCTGTTTCAGTCGCCCGCCGGGGGGCGTTGATGTGGCCCCTCCGCTTAGCCAGACCTTCCGCAGAAAGGATTCCCTATGCACTGCTCAACCTGCAACGCCCTGATCCCCAACGACGCGCAGTTCTGCATCATCTGTGGTGCGTCCGTGGTGCCAGCGGCCACCAACGCGACCCAGCGCCTAGAGGCACCACACGCGCACGCGCCTGCGCTCGACCCGGCAATGGTGACCAGCGCCTTTGCGCTCCCTGGCTTTCGGATTGTGCGCTCGCTCGGGATTGTGCGCGGCCTGACCGTGCGCTCGGCCAGCCTGGGCGGGCAGCTCGTTGCCGCCTTTCAGTCGCTCGGCGGCGGGCATATTCGCACCATGACGAATGTCTGCGAACACGCCCGTACCGACGCCTTTTTGATGACGCTGGAACATGCGGCCCAGCTTGGGGCCAACGCGATCATCAGCTTCAGCTATGACACGACCGAGATTGCCCAGGGGATGACCGAGGTGCTGGCCTACGGCACGGCGGTGATGGTCGAGCCAGAAGTGCCGACCGCCAAGCTCCGCTAGGGGTGCAGAGCGATTCGGCGAATCGTGGTACAGTAGGCCCGCAGCCCGTCTTGATGGGCAAGCTTTACCCTTGCAGCGCTTGCTGGTGCGCTCGGTCTGAAACCTGAAACCTAGCACCTGAAACCTTGTCTTAGCGCCCTCGCACCTACGGCAGGAGCACCTCATGAGCAGCGGCGACGCCCTACGCGGCAGACTCCTCGACCCACGCCAATTCGTGACCCTCTATGGTACGACGCCGCCACGCGCTGATGCGACGCCCGAGCGCGTCGCGTTGGCGGCAACCAAGCTCGCCGAGCGCGTGACACCCTTGGGCCTGGACGGGCTGGTCGTCTATGATGTGCAGGACGAGCACGACCGCACCGATGTCCCACGTCCCTTCCCTTTTTTGCCCACGCTGGAACCCCGCGTCTACGCCCAGCGGCTCCAGGTGCTTACCGGGGTGCAGGCGCTTACCTACAAGGTGGTGGTCAACTTCAGCGAGGCGAGCTGGCTGGCCTGGCTCGACGAGACCATGGCCGACTATGGGATCAGCTACCTCTCGCTGGTTGGCTCATCGACGCCTAACCCAGCCCCCGACGCCCTGCCGGTGGATCGGGCGCTCCAGTTGGCTGCCGCGCAGATTGGCGGGCCAACACTGGGCGGTGTCGTGATCGCCGAGCGCCATTCGCCAACCTACGACGAGAGCCGCCGCCTGCTGCATAAGGCCGAGCGGGGCTGCAACTACTTTATCTCGCAGGTGGTCTATGATGCCGCCCCAACCCTGCGCCTGCTCAATGACTATGTCGCGGCCTGTGCGGCGGAAGCGGTCGCGCCACGCCGCATTATTCTGACCTTCTCGCCGTGTGGGCGCCCGAAGACGCTGGAGTTCATTAAGTGGCTCGGGATCACCATTGCGCCCGCGACCGAGGCGGCGATCTTGGGCGACCCGGCACCCTTCAGCCGCTCGGTTCAGGTCTGCCGTGACTTGCTGCGAACGATCCTCGACCAGGGCTTGGCCGAGCGGCTGCCGCTCGGGATCAACATCGAGAGCGTCTCGATCCACAAGGATGAGATCGATGCCTCCATCGAACTGGTTCACACGCTGCGCGAGGTCGCCCGCGAGTACGGGCTACCCGCCTGAGCATGCCGATGGTGCTGCCCGTCATCCTGCCCCTTAGCGAACAGCATCTGCCCGCCGCAGCGGCGCTGGTCTGTGCCCACTACGCGGCGCTGCGGCGGGCCATCCCGCAGTTGCCGCCGCGCTACGAGGAGCCAGCCGCGCTGCTGCCGCGTCTGCGCGATATGGCCCGCCGTGCCCCTGGGGCCGTCGCGATCCACCATGGGCGGCTGGTAGGCTTCCTGGTGGCCTACCTGCTCGACAACTTTCGCGGCCACCGTGGGGTCTTCAGCCCTGAGTGGGCCAATGGCATCGATCCGTCGGCAGGCGGGTCGATCTATGAGCGCCTGTACGCCCACATGGCGCACCAGTGGGCTGAATCTAGCTACACCCTGCACGGTCTAAGCCTGTTCGCCAATGCTGCCGCCGCGTGTGAGACGTGGCACTGGCTGGGCTTTGGGCTGGCCACCGTCGATGGCGTGCGCGCCTTGACGCCTCTCGACGCCCCTGCCCCAGGGCTGACGGTGCGCCGCGCCGGGCTGGCCGATCTGCGCCAAGTGGCTGCGCTCGACGACGGGCTGCACCGGCATCTGGTGGCGGCACCGATTTTCTTGCCCCTTGGCGCGCCCGCTGGACACGACGAACTGGCTGCCGAGTTGGCGGATCCGGCCTATGCCTTCTGGACCGCCTGGGCTGGCGACGAGGCGGTGGCCTTCATGAAGTTCGGCCCGGCCTCGGACAATACGTGTGCGGTCATCTACGACCCTGGCACCAGCAGTATCACCGGCGCCTTCACCCGGCCCGACTGGCGGGAACATGGCGTGGCGACGGTGCTTCTCGCCCGTGGGCTGGTCTGGGCGCGCACGGCGGGCTATACGCGCTGTGCCGTAGACTTCGAGCCAATGAATACCCCCGCAGCCCGCTTCTGGCGCAGCCACTTCCAACTGGTCTGTCTCTCGCAGTTGCGCTATATTGACGCATCTGGAGTACAATAAGTGAACGGGTTTTTACGCTTCTATGCGCCCTGGCAACCCTTATGGATCACCCCCGCACCATCCTGGTCATTGACGACGACGATGCGATGCTCGAGCTGTTGGCAAGTCTGTTGAGCGATGAGGGGTACGCCGTTCGCACGGCGCACAGTGGCCTTATTGGTCTGACAGCCATAAGTGAGGCTCCGCCGGGGCTAGTGTTGCTCGACTGGATGATGCCGTTTATGCGCGGCGACGAGGTACTCCGCCGCATCCGTGCGGGCATCCACGCCAGCGTGCCCGTCGTGATCCTCTCGGCAAACGGTGATGCCCACGCGCTGCTTGCCGAGGGTGCCAATGCTTTTATGCAGAAGCCCTTTGACCTCGATGCGCTGCTCACCTGTGTTGGCGGCTTCTTCGCCGCCCCATAAAGCGCTACTGCATTTGGACGCCAACGAGCCTCCTTTTCCTGAATGGAAAAGGAGGCTCGCTGGCGTCAGACAGGTGTTTGGAACGCGCCCCGGCCTACGTTCAGTTCACGGATTCTCGTGCGAATTCGACGAATGCGGGGTGTCCGTCGGCTTCGGATGATCTGTCCCCGCTGGGTGTTCGGGTTCATGGGTCGGCGGCGGCACATCCGTCGGCGGTGGCGGTGGTACATCCGTCGGCGGTGGCGGTGGCACGTCCGTCGGCGCGGGTTCTCGCACAGGCTTTTCCGTCGGCGCTGGCACTGGCGTTGGTGGCACTGGCGTTGGTGGCACGCTCGTCGGCGTTGGTGGCACGTTCGTCGGCGGGACAGGCTTCTCCGTCGGCGGTTTCGGCGTCGGCGGTTTCGGCTTTGGCGGTGTCGCACGGGGGCTAGGCGCAGTGGCTGGCGCGGCTGTGGCTGACGTCAGCGTGCCCATGCCCGTCAGCGTGCCTGTGCCTGTCAGCGTGCCTGTGTCCGTCAGTATGCCTGTGCCCGTCAGCGTGCCTGTGTCCGTCAGTATGCCGGTTCCGCCTAAGCCATTGGTCGTAACGGAGGTCGCCGTTATGAACATAGATCTCAGGGTCTCCCGCATCCCAAAGGGGTTCATAAGGAAAATATAGCCGATGCCGATGGCGAGTCCGACGACTAAGCCAAGCAACACCGGCCCAATCCAGGTGCGACCATGATCAGGTTCCGGCGGACGCGGCGGGTGCAGCGGCGGCGGCGTAACCCGAATAGTCGGGGCCGCCTCTTCCAACCTTGCGCCGGGGGGTGTGCTTACTGGCGTGCCGACTACGGTTGAGCGCACCCCAGCCGTGTTTGCAGCACCGGGCGGGCTTGCCAGTACGGTGGGCGCATAACCCGCCTGTACGGTGGGCGGCACCACGGTGCCCGCAAGGCTGGCGCTAAACGCCGCCGCATCAGCGGGCCGCTCGTTAAGGTTGAGCGCCATGGCTTGCGCCAGCGCCAGCCCGAGCAGCGGAGAGAGGCGCGGGTTTAGCTCGTGGGCCAGCCGCAGCGGGTCAGGCTGTTGGCTCAGCACGACGGTGGCGCGGGTGAGCGCGTCGGTCGGCAAAATCCCGGTGAGCAGGTGGTAGAGCGTTGCGCCCAGC
>CAIWXH010000142.1 GCA_903916565.1 uncultured Oscillochloris sp.
AGTGCAATAGGTGCGCGGCTGGGTGCGCTGGCTGGGCAACTGGCCGAGCCGTTCATATTTCCGCACGGTGCGAACGCTCATTCCGGCATGTGCCGCTGCTTGCTCCTGGGTTTTTCCGTTACTGCGTGCCCGTCTCATACGTAAGACCTCGTGGTTATTTTTCATGACGCCCTCCTCAGAGGGGTCATGGTAGGTCAGCGCAGGGGTGGGGCTCGACCGGCAATTCTAGTTGTCATCGACCGGCAAATCTAATTATCGCTCAACAGCCTCGATCTCGCCGTACTCCTGTTATTACTCCCCGCTGCGCTGTTAATCCAGTGGCACGCGGTACGCCCGCATGTTCTCATGCACCCCACGATCCATCGCTGGACTGAGCGCGATCCACGCGCCTTCCGCACGATCCGCAGAATCGCAACGCTCCTGATCGTGACGGGACTCCTGCCGATCGCCCTGCTCTTCGGGCTGCTCCTGCTGCTGGGGCACGCAACCCTGACGCTCGGCACTGTCCCCCTCCCAGCGCTCCTCGTGGATGCCTCGCCAATTGCCGCTGATGTGCGGGCAGCGCCTGCAACATACCGTGCCGCCCAATCAGATCCGCTGGGCCTCAACGACATTGGTCGCGCACCGCCGATCCACATCACGGATGCGGCGACCGCGATTGCAACGGTTACCCTAGCGCTTGCCCTCTGGCTTATCCCTGTGTTCGCCGATGCGCTTGCCATAGGACACATGGCGAGCGGGCGAATATATCCCCATGACCTCGCCCCCCACGCACGCGGCGCACTCCCCCGCGCCGCGACGCCCCGCGCCCCACCCCTCACTGCCTAGACAAAATCCCCCCCGCCGCAGCGACCATAGCGCGCCCCGACCATGCGGTCAGATTCGCCGTACCCGTTGGCGGTGTCTCTGCGGGTTGCTTAGGTATGTTATTTCTCTCTCAATTCAGTGGGTATTTCATCATGCGTACGTACGATTTTCTCGTGCGCCGAGCGGCATGCCATGACGCTCTGCCCACGCGGCCCAGAACCGTCATTGTCCATGCCGTTCTGTCGGTGTCACCAGTATGAGCATCCGGCTACCCCATCAACTGGTGCCACTAGACACGGGCTGCACCTGTACGGCCTGCGGCGGGCACTGGAAAAAACCACCGTTGGGTGGCTGCCCCGCACGCCAACAGCCCAGTGCGCTCGATCAACGCCGCCGCCCCGCCCCGCTCTGTCCTCAGTGCGCGGAACGGCCAGCCAGTCACGGCGGGCTATGCAGGGACTGCCACTACGACGCGGTTCTTCGCCAGCGTGCCGACATTGCGGCGATGATCAGCCACGACCAGATCGCCGTGCGGGCCTGGGCGGTGCAGCAGATTTCACATGGGCCGCTATTTGTTGCAACAACTGGCGTGTTCGCTCGCGACACTGCTGCGCTGATCGAGGTTGCGGTCGTCGATAGTGATGGCGACACGCGCATCAATACACTCATCCGTTCCGCTCTACCTCTCCCCCGATGGGCGCAACTCCGGCACCGACTCACGCCCAGTCAGGTTCGTACGGCCCCGCGAGCAGAACGCATCGCGCCTGATCTCGCCGAGACGATCCTGTGGGAACGGGTCATCAGTTGGAATGCTCGTGCGGCAAGCACTTTGGTTGCAACCTGCCTCCACGCCACCGGGCACGCCACTCCCGTGTCGTGCTGGGACGAACTACGACCAGCCTACGCCCGATACATCGGCGACTGGATGCCGCAGGCGAGGCGCTATCGCAGCGTCGGCCTGCCGGGGCGCGGCCCGCTCGCCCTCCAGTGCGCCCGTGCCGTGCTCAACGCGATGCGGGACATGGCCGGGCTGGACGAACTCGATTTTCCACCCGCCCAGCGCGGGCGACCCCTCCCGCTGCTCGACGAGCGCGATCCCGATGAGGATCCCGACGCCTGGATCGAATGATCACACTCTTTCATACATCAGGAACATCCATCATGTCCACGCCATCATGGCACCACCGAATCCCGTGGCGATCGCTGATCGCCACGCTCTCGCTGCCGATGCTCGCCCTGAGCGCGAGCTTCGGTGTATTTGACTTTTCTCAGTTGTTCAGCCCCATGTGGGTTTCGTTCGCGAACGCGGCCGCGTTTGAGTGGGTCTATCTTGGCCTCGCAGTTGCGGAAATCTCCGATGCACAGCGAGGCCGGGCAACCCTCATTGCGCGGGCTGCGGTTCTGGTTTCCATTCTGGACAATTTTGTTGCCGGGCTGTTCCACCTGCATCCCGAGCTGCGCCCCAACCTACCCGTGTGGAGCGGGATTCTCCTAAGCCTCCTGCACAGTGTGCCGCTGGGTGTCCTAGCCTACGCGACCAGCGATCTCCTCATCCATGCGCCTCGTCCGACAAACGAGACGACAATTCAGCCCCCAACGATACTCGTGCCGCCCGCCCTCCCGCTCCCGCATCCCCCGCCGGAACCCACCTACGCCTGCCCGAGTTGCGCCGCCCCGCTCCGCAAAGCGGAATTTGGCGCGGCCAAGCGATACGGGTACTGTAGCTCGTGCAAAGGCGCGGGCAAGCAGCGCGATCCCGAGGTGTTGCTCACGGGAGACAAGTCGCATGAATAGGTCGGCGTACCGCACCACCCCCTATGATGAGGCGATTCTTCTGTGCCTCGGGCACCTCGGCGGCGCAACCGCCGCGCTCATCCAGGGAATCTGTATGCCCGGCAGGGCAACCCGGACGGTTCAAGAGGTGCTGTCAAAAATGGAGGGCGGTACGCTCCTGCAACAGCATCATCGTTCTGTCCGAGTTGGAACCGCGACCCGTCGCCTCCCGTCGGTGTGGGAGCTATCGCCGCAGGGCCGGGGCGCTATCCGCCGCCATACCCTCGCGCCACACCAGCTCGCGAGCATGGCCAGGCGGACGCTGCACGACGCGGCGTTGCTGAGCGAGGTACTCCTGGCAATCTATCGCGGGACGCCCGACATCGCGGGACTCGCAGTGGGGCTTGAGCCGGACATTAACCCGGAGCAAGCGCATGGCCGGGCCGAGGCGCTCATCACCATCCACCAGTGGGCCAACCCGGAGGATGCAACGCCCGTCGGGTCTATCCCCTGGATGCCAGCAATTGTCCGTGACACGATCTACCACCACACAACGCTGATGATTGAGCTCGATGATGGCGTTCCCCCGGAGGGCCTGCGCCGCCGCGCATCCTGGTATTGTTTGCGTTCATAAGAATCAATGCGTTTTGTTCCGTTCCATTGCGTTTTATTTCGTTCGCTGGCATTGCAACATCCATACGAACGTGCTACAATGACGTCATCACGGCATCGCCGTGGTGGTGCACATGCACAA
>CAIWXH010000143.1 GCA_903916565.1 uncultured Oscillochloris sp.
CTCCCTCACGGGGCGAGGGGAGTCCGTTCCCGCCTAGCACCCTCACCCCCAGCCCCGCGCCCTCACGGGGCGAGGGGAGTCGGACTCCCCGTGAGGGCGACCCGGCCCAACTGGCGAAGCTCACCGAGGGATTGTTGACGGTGGTGAGTGAGAAGACTGGCTACCCGCGTGAGACGCTGGAGCTCGGCATGGATATGGAGTCTGATCTGGGGATTGACTCGATCAAGCGGGTGGACATCCTGGGCACCATGCAGACCCGCTTTACCCTGCCACGTCTGGCCCCTGAGGAACTGGCCGAACTGCGCACATTGGCCCAGGTGGTCGCGCACCTCCAGAGGGCTGCCGCACCTACGGCCCTCACCCCCGGCCCCTCTCCCTCACGGGGCGAGGGGAGTCTGATTCCCCCTGCGCCCCTCACCCCCGGCCCCTCTCCCTCACGGGGCGAGGGGAGTCGGACTCCCCGTGAGGGCGACCCAGCCCAGTTGGCCAAGTTGACTGAGGGGCTGCTGACGGTGGTCAGCGAGAAGACCGGCTACCCGCGTGAGACGCTGGAGCTGGGCATGGATATGGAGTCTGACCTGGGGATTGACTCGATCAAGCGGGTGGACATCCTGGGGACGATGCAGACCCGCTTCACGCTGCCGCGCCTGGCCCCCGAGGAACTGGCCGAACTGCGCACTCTGGCCCAGGTGGTCGCCCACCTGCAGGGGGCTGCCGCACCTACGGCCCTCACCCCCAGCCCCTCTCCCACAAGGGGCGAGGGGCCAGGGGGTGAGGGGTCTGCGCCGCAGTGGGCTGTCCCCACAGCGCCCGCTACCCTGGTGCGACTGCCGGTGCCGGATGTGCTTGAGCGCCCGGTGCCGAGCGGCTGGAGCTGTGTGATCACCGATGACGGCACGCCCACCGCCGCCGCCCTGGCTGCGGCTCTAGTCGCACGCGGCTGGCAGCCGGTGGTGCTGCGCCTGCCGACAGCGCTGGTTGGGGCGAGGCCCGCCCTGCCGCCTAGTGTGGGCCGGGTGGCCCTTCAGGATATGAGCGAGGGTCAGCTTGAGCAGGCGCTGCGCATGATCGCCGAGAGCTACGGCCCGGTGGGCGGGTTCATCCACCTGCACCCGCAACCTGCGGCCCTGCCCCATGCCGGTGGTCTGCTGAGCGACGCCGAGCAGCAGATTGTGCGCCTGGTCTTCCTGGCCGCCAAGCAGCTCGCGCCCGCCTTGACTACAGCCGGGCGCAGCGGGCGCTCGCTGTTTCTGGCCGTCACGCGCATGGACGGCGAACTGGGCACGGGTACGGGCCGGGCGATCAGCCCGGTCGGCGGGGGGCTGTTCGGCCTGGTGAAGACGCTGCGCCAGGAGTGGGCCAACGTCTTCTGCCGGGGCATTGACCTGAGCCCGGAGATTGACGTTGAGCAGGCCGCCCGTCTGATTATCGCCGAGAGCGCCGACCCCGACCTGCGTCTGGCCGAGGTGGGCTACGGTCCACGCGGGCGGGCGACCCTGGCCGCCAACCTGCCCAGTGGTGGCGTGTGATGGTCAGTCAAGATGATCTCTTTCTGGTGAGCGGCGGGGCGCGTGGGATCACCGCCGCCTGCGTGGTCGGCATGGCCCGCCGCTTCGGCTGCGGTTTCGTGCTGCTGGGGCGCACCCCGCTCGTGCCGCCACCCGACTGGGCCGAGCCGGGGATTGATGACGCGGCCCTGAAGCAGCGCATTGCGGCGACAATCACGGCGCGGGGCGAGCGCCCGCTGCCCGCCACCATCCAACGGGCCTGGCGCGATCTCCGGGCCTGTGAGGAGATCGCCGCGACCTTGCGCTCAGTCACGGAGGCGGGCGGGCGCGCCCGCTACGTCTGCGCGGACGTGGCTGACGAGGCGGGTCTGCGCGCCGCCCTTCAGCCCTCACCCCCAGCCCCTCTCCCTCACGGGGAGGGGGGCTGGGGGGGTGAGGGCGCACTCGGCCCGATCACCGGAATCATCCACGGGGCAGGAGCCCTGGCCGACCGGCGCATCGAGCAGAAGACCGGCGCAGACTTCGACGCGGTGCTTGGCCCGAAGATCGGCGGGCTGCGCAGCCTGCTGGCGGTCGCCCCGCCCGACGGGCTGCGCTACCTGGTGATCTTCTCGTCGGGGGCCGGATTCTACGGCAACCTCGGCCAGAGCGATTACGCTATCGCGAATGAGATTCTGAACAAGGCCGCTCACCAGCTTCAGCGCGACCACCCGGCCTGCCGGGTGCTCTCCCTGAACTGGGGGCCGTGGGACGGCGGGATGGTCACGCCCGCGCTCAAGGCCATGTTTGCCCAGCGCCAGATTGACGTGATCCCGGTTGATGGCGGGGTCGAGGTGCTGCTGACCGCTCTGACGGCGGAGCGCCCCGGCGTACAGTTGGTCGTCGGTAGCCCGATGCGCCCCGCGCCCGCCCCGCTCAACAGCGAGCTACATAGCCAGCGCAGCCGACGCCAGCTTAACCTCGCGCAGAACCTCTTCTTGGCCGACCACATGATCGGCGTACACGCTGTCTTACCGGCTACCGCCGCCGCATCCTGGATGATCGCGGCCTGCCAGCAGCTTCACCCCGGCTACCGCCTGCGCCGCTGCGACGGCTTTCAGGTGCTGAAGGGCGTGGTCTTCGACGAGCAGTTGGCCGACCACTACCGGCTGGATCTGACTGAGACGGCCAAGGATGAGCCGCAGGGGATCGTCCGGCTCGACGCGCTAATCTCCAGCAGCACCGCCGCCGGTCGCCCGCGCTACCATTACCGGGCGACGGTCGAGCTGGATCGCACGCTGCCCGATCCGCCGACCCTGGCTGGGATCGACCTGAGCGAGCGGGATGCCCGCGACGGTGATGCCCTCTACCGCGACGGCACGCTGTTCCACGGGCCGAGTCTGCGCAGCATCGAGCGGGTGCTCCGCCTCGATAGCAGCGGCCTGACCCTGCGCTACGCCCTGCCGACGCTCAGCGCCGAGGCCCAGGGCCAGTTCCCGGCGGGCGACTTCAACCCGTTCATGGCCGACGCCCTATTCCAGGCGTGCCTGATCTGGGTGCGTCGTACCTACGATGCCGCCAGCCTGCCCCTGGGCTGGGCCTCCGCCGAACATTATTTGCCCCTGGCCTTCGCCACGCCAACCTACCTGACCCTGGTGGTGCGCGAGTCCAACGAGCAGCGCCTCGTCGCCGACATCGCTGCCCACGACGCGGCGGGCCGGGTGGCCCTCCAGCTACGCGGCGTCGAGGTGGCGGTCAGCCGCCAGCTCGACCGGCTGTTTGCTTCCGCATCAAGATAATCTCGGCAAACTATCTCTATATTTTGCTGAAATTGCCAGCTTCGCTGGCAATTTCAGCAAAATATAGAAGGATTTTAGGGCGGCAGCCCTAAAAGGAGTCCCGTGGAGACTATCGCAATCATCGGCCTCGGCTGCCTCTTCCCCGGCGCCGATGGCCCGGCCGCCTTCTGGCAGAACCTCGTCAACGGCGTTGACTCGACCAGCGTAGCGACGGCGGCGGAGATCGGGGCTGACCCGGCGGTCTTCTTCGACCCGGCGCGCCAGCAGGCCGACGGCTACGCCTACGGGCGCGGCGGGTTTGTGCGCGGCTTTCGCCTTGACCCTGCGGGCCTCAATCTGTCCGCCGAGCAACTGCGCGGGCTTGACCCGCTGTACCAGTGGGCGCTGCACGTGGCTCGCCAGGCTCTCGGCGACAGCGGCTACCTGGGGCGGGCCGACCTGCTCGACCGCTGTGGGGTCGTCCTGGGCAACCTCTCCTTCCCGACCCGCTCCTCGCGCCAGATGCTCGCCCCGCTCTACGCGGGCGTGGTGGCCGAGGCGCTGGACGACATGCGTGGGAGCGCAAGCGATCCGACTCCCCCTCTCCCTGCAAGGGAGAGGGGGCTGGGGGGTGAGGGCGATTCTTCCCCCATCAACCCCCTCAACGCCAGCATCTCCGGGAGGCCCGCTGCCCTCGTGGCGCAGGCCCTCGGGCTGGGCGGCCCCTCCCTCGCCCTAGACGCCGCCTGCGCCTCGTC
Source organism: uncultured Oscillochloris sp. (assembly GCA_903916565.1). Lineage (GTDB taxonomy): Bacteria > Chloroflexota > Chloroflexia > Chloroflexales > Chloroflexaceae > CAIWXH01. Next base: position 4,024 of record CAIWXH010000143.1, read on the forward strand.
GCTCTACGCCCTCGGGCTGGCCTGCGACTACCTGGCGGCGGGCAGGGCCGACCTGATGCTGGCCGGGGCGGTGAGTTGCGCCGATCCGCTGTTTGTGCTGACCGGCTTCTCGATCTTTAAGGCGTACCCGCCCGAGGGTGAGGTCAGTCGCCCGCTGGATCGCAGTTCACGCGGCCTGACCGCCGGTGAGGGCGCGGGGGTCTTCGCGCTCAAGCGCTACGCCGACGCCCTACGCGACGGCGACCGCATCTACGGGCTGGTGCGCGGGGTGGGCCTCTCGAACGACGGCGCGGGCAAGCACGTGCTGGTGCCCAACCCCAAAGGCCAGCAACTCGCCTTCGAGCGGGCCTACGCCGCCGCCGGGGTTCCGCCGCAGAGCATCGCCTATGTCGAGTGCCACGCCACCGGCACCCCTGTCGGCGACATCATCGAGCTAAACAGCATGGAGCGATTCTTCGGTGCCTACGGTCATGCACCCAGGATCGGCTCGGTGAAGTCAAACTTCGGCCATCTGCTGACCGCCGCCGGTATGGCCGGGATGCTCAAAGTCCTATTGAGCATGGCCCACGGCCAGATCCCGCCGACGCTGACTCTGTCCGATCCCCTCATCTCACAAGGCGGAAAGATCGGCGGCGCGGGCAGCGTGCAGACCCTCGCGCCCTGGCCCGCGCTCCCCGGCCCGCGCCGCGCTGGGGTCAGTGCCTTCGGGTTTGGCGGGACAAACGCGCATGTGGTGTTGGAAGGATATGCGGCCCTCACCCAAGGGGAAGAGAGTCCGACTCCCCCCTCTCCCGTTCAGGGAGAGGGGGGCTGGGGGGGTGAGGGCGGCGCTATGGCCATCACCGGCATGGACGCCTGCTTCGGCCCGTACCCGGATCTCGCCGCCCTGGATCGCGGGCTGTACGCCGGGGAACGCGCCTTTGGGCCGCCGCCCTCTGGCCGCTGGCACGGGCTTGAGTCGCGCCCGCTGTTGCATGAGCGCATGGGACTGCCGGACACTGCTTCGCCTGATCGGTCGAATCTGGCCGGTTTCTCCTTTGACTTTCTGCGATCCAAGATCCCGCCCGACCCCGCCGACCAGCCGTTACCCCAGCAACTCCTACTGCTCCAGGTCGCCGACCGCGCCCTGCGCGACGCGGGCGTTCGCCCCGGCGCACACATCGCGGTGCTGGTGGCCATGGAAACCGAGTCAGCCATGCACGCCCTACGCGGGCGGCAGGATCTGACCTGGCAACTGCCGAGTCTGCTGGCGCAAGTCGGGGTCAATCTGAGTGACGCCGAGCGGGCCGAGCTTGAGATTCTGCTGAAAGACGCCCTGCACCCGCAGGCCCAGGTCAACCAGTACGTCAGCTTCATCGGCAATATTATGGCCTGCCGGGTGGCCGCCCTCTGGGATTTCAGCGGCCCGGCCTTCACCGTCTCCGCCGACGAGATCTCGGCCTTCCGCGCCCTGGAGTTGGCCCAGATCATGCTGGCCCGTGGCGAACTGGAGGCGGTCGTCGTAGCCGCCGTGGATCTGGCAGGCAGCATCGAGCGCGTAATTCTGGACACCGCCGCC
>CAIWXH010000144.1 GCA_903916565.1 uncultured Oscillochloris sp.
CCGAGCAACGCCGACAACCCGGTTGCCGTGGTTTGCCCAAACGAACTAATCAGGTAATCACTGTAGATGTCGAGAATCTCGTCGTCTGTCATAAAGGAGAGTGTAGCACACTATGCGATTCGCTGGTGCGTAAGGTGAGTTCATAACATGATATACAACACCTTTGCTGATCTCGACTTTATCCATCTGCGCCGTTTACGCGGCGTAGGCGAGCGCATCCGTAAGCCGAATAAGCAGTGTCTTTGGAATTTGCACCATGTCGGTGTCCTCGGGTGACATCCACGAAATCGAGACCGGCCAGAGGTGCTGGCGCACGAAGGCCAGGGTGTCGCTGAAGGTCGGCAATGCCTTGGTGTACCAGGCGGCCTGGCGCACGGGCAGTTCCTGCCCCTGGAGTAACTGATGGGCGAACAGCGTGACCAACGAGAACAGCCCCAACAGCGCCGGGGTCGTGCGCAGGATGGCCAGGTCGGACCACTGGCGCTGGGTCTCGATGCCCAAATGGGCGCGCGCTTCCTCGAAGGTGACCTCCAGCTGCCAGCGCTGAACAAACCACTCCACGATCTGGCTGGGCGGATGGGTCGCATCGGTGCTCAGCAACGCCTGGCTCTCGAACTTCCCGTCCGGGTCGCTGATCAGTACCCAGCGGATGGCGACCAGAGGCTTGCCACTGTGATGCCAGAGGGCCGTCCCTGTCGCCAGTCGCACCGTGCGGGTGATCCCGCCATACCAGCGCACCGTGACGGTCTGCCACTCCGTGGCGGGGTCGCGCAGGCGGGCGAGCAGGTTCGGCTGACGCGGGCCTTTCTTGGCGGTTGGTCCGCGTTGGCCCGGCCTGCGCGCCGGGGCCGGGTCGTAGAGCCGAGCATCCAGCCGCAGCCGGGTGATCAGGGTGACCGGTCGCGCCAAGCCCTGGCAGGCGACCAGCAGCTCAAGGGCGGCATAGCTGCTGTCGGCCACAACCACCAGCAGCCGGTCGGGCAGCCAGCGCCGCACCTGGAAGATCATCTGCCGCGCCCAGTCGCTGAGCGTCTTGTGGCGCTGCTTGCGCTCCTGGTGATAGCGCTCCGAGGGCGCCAGCACCGTCAGGACGGGCAAGGCCCAGATCCGCTGCGCCCAGGGAATGGGTGCCAGCAGCATCAGACAGACCCAGCGCAGCCCGCTCGTCTTGACGAAAAAGGACTTGCTGGAGCGCACCGCGTCGCGGTAGATGCCTTTGGCGGCAATCTTGGCCCCACGCCGCCGCTCGATATGGTCGTCTATGCCCAGGACCACGGGTGCGCCGGGCGGCACGAAGGTGCTCACCAGCAGGCACAGCAGCACGCGACTGGCCGCCCGCGGCGACCAGACTGCCCGGTTGAGCACCCGGTGGTAGTTCTGGAACTGGCGCTCGTCGCTCAACCCCATCACGCGCAGCACCGCCGTGACGGTGCGTTTGCCCGGCGCCAGGATCGCGCCGACCAGCAGGATCTTTGCCCATTCCCATACCCGCTCGCTGAACAGCAGCTCGAACTGACGCAGGACGTGTATAATCGCTCGTGGCAGGGTGCGCATGGCTGGCTCCTTCCTCACAGTTGGGTTCCAGCTAAGCGTACCCTGCCTCCCGTTTTTCGTCTACCGAATGGATAAAGTCGAGCTGATAGGTAATATTCAAGTGTGTGTTTTGGATGGCTTGATGCATATAGTAAGAAAAGGCTACGGACGAGCAGCCGTAGGGTATGTCTCACTTGCTCGCAAATGGCTGGCAGGTGTTGTCGAGATTACATGGGTTAATGAGCAATCGCCCGAACCACCGAGACAAAGCGAATATAGATAAGATATGTATAGCAAAAGTGCAATTGGTCAAATTAATGTTGGCTATTTCTCAGGACCTTGGTCCACAACGTTCATAGCACAAGATGGCGCAATATTGGCTTTTGAAGATATGGAGCAAGCACTTCTCCAAATAGTCAAACGAGGCGATTTAAATGGGATAAATCTCAAGCCTATATCAACATATAGAAATACTAGGGCCGAATTTTCACAAGTATTTAGAGGAACTTGATATTTTGTTTTGCAATTGCGGACCTCTTACGTCTCTTGTTTTGGGTATACGTGCGAAAAACGGTCTGAATCTGCCACTGATTCGAGAAATCCATACTCTTGGGTGGGTGGGAACATTTTTTCAAGAGTTTGTGGCTAATGATTTGTCACAGTCTAATGACCTAGTTATTCATGCATCTTCTTATTCAGCATCCGTATGGAAGCAAATTGCCCCTCAACATCAATCGATTGTTTATCAACCGATTATTCGTTCTGAATATTCTCGCAGTGGGAAAACCCAAAAACAACGCCAGTTTTTGCAAGCTTGTTTTCTAAGTCGCCTTTCTCGTGATAAAGGATTTCATGAAATACCTCGGCTAGTGAAAAAACTAAAAGAAGAGGGATGGCCAATCAGCAAAGTTGATATTGCTGGAAGGGAAATTGATGTCAATGTAAGTGATGCACGTAAATTGTTACGAAATATAGGAGTTAAATTAGTATATCACGGTCAGTTAACACGCTTGGAAACGCTTCAAATAATCCAAAAATCAGACTTGGTACTCTTTCCTTCAACTTCAAGTTTCGAAGCACTTGGCAGGGTTGTCGTAGAAGCTATATTTTATGATAAAATTGTTTTTGGTTCTGATTACTGTGGTACTTACGATCTTTTTCCTTTCGAGTATCGTATACCACTGCAAAAATCTCTTCGAACTGGAAATTCATTTAATGCATTTTCTATTGCCGATTTAGATATTCACGCATGGAAGCCTCCACAATACACGGAAGCAACACTGAAGCGCACTAACAACAATGCTTTATCAGCTTATAAATATAACTCAAAGACTTTTTCTCAAATCTTTGAGCTGACATTGAATGATGTTCGTCTTTCCAGGACTTTCGAACCTGTTAATGTCGAGATGAAAGTAGATTTTGATAGTTACAAACATCATTCAGCAGAATACTGGGTATTTGCCATGATTACTGAATTAAAAAAAATAAATCCAAGTCGGCAAGATTTAAACGACCTCGGAGGGGTGTTTAAAAAATGTTTGAAAGACATTGGTTTTACTCCTGATGTAAGTTTTACTACTGTAAAGGACTAAGTGGCCGAAATTGGTAGAGCCTTTCCAAAGCTGCGTGCCGGTCGCGCTCTAGGCGCCCCGCGGCAACACCGGCGGCCCACAGCTGCGGCTGTAGCTCACCCCGGCGGCATCCTCCCAGATCGGCGGGTCGGGCACGCAGGCGCCGGGCGGCAGATCCAGGCCGTCGCCCGGCGGGAGCGAGCCGGTCGTGCAGCCGACCGCGACCCAGTCGATCTCGGGGAAGGCCGCGGCGAGCACGGCGGTCGGCCAGACCTGCGCCATCGCGCTTGGCCAGGAGATGCTGTCAGGGTGGTACTCGTAGTGCCACCACTCGAGCATGCCCTCCTGGGGCGGGATGCGCTGCCAGCCGTTGGCCTCGAAGATCGCGGTGATGTCCACGGAGCCGACGAAGACACGGAAGTAGGCGCCATCGCGCTGGAGGGTGAATGGCCCGCTCAGGTTCAGGTCGATAGCGCGGCCGGCCTTGTGCCAGGAGCGGTCGGCGACGCCAGGCCGATCACTGCGGAAGCCCGGCACCCGTAGCGCGTCGGCGAGGGTCGCCAGCACATCCTGCCCGGTACTGGCGATGATCGCCTGGCGCACCTGGGCGAAGCTGGCTGCGGCAAGCGCGTTCAAGCGGGGGTCGGATGCCTGCACGTCGGGCAGCCGTACCAGCGCCTGGGGCGAACAATCGGGGCTGCCGGAAGGTGGCGAGGCAGTCGGCGTTGGCCCAGCCTGTGTGGGCGGGCCAGCATAGGTCGGACGCGCACTGGCCGCGACGAGCAGCATCAGGATGATCGGCAGCAAGAAAGGTACGGCCCGTCGCCATCGAAGGGAGTGCATCGGGTGTCTCCGGGTATCAGGGAGTGGCAGCTGGGGTCAGGGCCGGCAGCGGGGTGGGCGTCGGGGGGCGGCGGCTTCTGTGCGCGGAAGGTGATTGCCGCATTCGATGACGCCTCCCCCGGCATGATCTGCTGGTCAAAGGTGATTGTGGTTGGCCCATCGGGGGTGAAATCAGACGGCCAGCCGACGCTGGCGGTACATTCCCCCGGTGTCGCGTAGCGGTAGCTGCGAGTTGCCCCGCTCACGTCGGTCGCGATCACCTCACCGGGACAGGAGACACTCACATCGCCGCTGTCGTCGTCCTGGTAGCTCGGGCAGTCGATGGTCTGCGTGCAGGTTTGCGTGCGCACCCAGACCTGGTAGGGCTGAAGGTGGCCGTAGCGCAGCAGCACGCTGCCGGACTCTTCGGGGTGCTGGAGGGTCATATCGACCACAACCCCGGCACCGGCGTGCTGCGGCTCGCTGGCGTAGGGCTGATCCCAGCCGACCGCGGCCACCTCGATATCGCCCATCGGCGGTACGGCACAGCCGTCGCAGAACATCGGCCCGGCCAGGTCGATGCCATCGTGGAGCTCCCACTCGCTGGAGTTGTCGGGATTGGCGCGCCAGCCAAAGGGGCTGCTGACCATCCAGCCCGTCGCCAGGTAGGCCGTCTGGCCGGCGGCAACCTGCGTTGGTGCGGCCACCGGCCAGGTAACGGTGCTCTTGTTCAGGATGGCGGAGGCGGCGATGATCGGCAGCAGCAGCAGGCCGATCACTACCGGCACGACGATTTTCAGGATGCGGATGATCAGCGGCGAGAGCGCAAGGAGGGTCTGCATCACTACTGCTCCGCGTCAATGATCTGCGAGCTTGACGCCGGGGGCAGCGCAGCCCGGCTGGTTGCAGCGCCGAAGGACGGGCCATCCCACTCCTGGCTGTACCGTCCATCCACCACCCCGGTGTTGCGCATATCCACGTAGATCGTCGGCGCATTGCCGCCGGAGCCGGCGGCCGCCGACCCGCCGCCGTCCCCGCCGCCGCCCCGGCCGCGACATTCTGTCCCATGAGGCTGGCGAAGGTCGCCCGCTCCGCCATACGCCACAGGCTCCGCGCGCCGGTCACGGCCTCCTGGGCGGCAAGCCCGAGCATCCGCGGCACCTTGAAGACCATCAGCATCGTAATCACGGCCAGGATCGGGCCGAGAATCGGCTGGGTATCGACGCCGAAGCCGGTCATGAGCGCCCGGCCAAAGCCCAGAGTCAGCCCCCAGATCAGCGGGGTCACCAGCAGCTCGACAAAGCGGAAGAACCAGACGCGCGCGTAGTTCCAGCCCCCGCCGGTGGCCATCGCCAGGCCGGCGAAGGGGCTGACGATCAGCATCAGGTTGACGATGATGATCCGCACCAGCGCGTGGATGGCCAGCAGTGCGAGCGTTCCCCAGTAGAGAATAGTCACCAGCGCGATGGCCAGGCTGACCCCCTGAATGCCGCTCAGCGACGACCAGAAGTAGTTCTGCGGGTCGAGCGGGATCCAGTTTCCCAGCCCGCCGCCAAAGGCGACCGCCAGCATCTGGGTGGTGATCAGATTGGCGGCACGGACGAACAGAGTGCAGAACCACCAGGCGCCCTGGATGCCGAGCAGGCCGCCGAAGAACGAGATCAGCAGGTCAATGAGGCCGTCACGGAACATACCGCTGGTCAGCACGAAGAGCGCCCGGTAGGTGCAGATCACCACCAGGATGGAGAGCGCGGCCTGGCGCATAATGTCGTGCAGAGCCTGGGGGCTGCCCAGCCCGGAGGCGCCCGCCCAAGCGACGGTGAGCGCCTCGGGGGTGGTGAAGAGGAAGCCGAAGGCCGTGTTCGAGGCGCTAGTGATCTGCCCATTCAAGTCGACGAGCTGGCCGTTCCCGAAGCGAGCCAGCACCTCGAAGATCGAGGTGATCGAGTAGATCATCCCGGTCGTGGCCCCGAGCACCGAGTCGAGGAGCCACTTACCCGGGTTCAGCCCCTGTCAAGTGTAGGGTTTTTGAAACGCCGGGGGCTTTTTCGGCATCAGGACGCGGAAAATGGCACTCACCATGCCAGGGGCGTTTTTCCGCATCACAAAGCCATCCAGCGAAAAACCCTACACCTGAGAGGGGTTCAGCCCGAGGCCAATCCAGGCCAGGGGGTTGTTCGGATCGGTCTGTGGGCCTTGCTGCTGGAGCGGGGCCAGCGCGGTGATCGCGGTCGCTTGCCCTGTAGTCGCGACGAACTGCGGCGGAGGCAGCTCCGTGTAGCCGGCTGGGAGCGCCGGCAGGAGCACTGGGGCGCCGGTTTCGCCCTGGGCCGATCCAGCGCCGGTGCCGCCCCCGTGCGGGCGGGCGCGGTTCAAATCATTGAAGGGCGACTCGGCGTGCGCCGCCGGCACGGCGAGGAACAGCGCCAGCGCCAGGCTGATCAGCACACACCCGGCGAAGCGGATAAGCTTTTGGCGGTCGTACAACCGGGTGGGGAAAAGGAGAACGGAGAGACTCATTCGCTGCTCCTGCGCACGCGACACTACCGACGTCAGCTGTGCGCAGCGTAGCAGGATGCCAGGGTGACGACATCAGTCACGCCGAATCATCTGTGGATGCAGCAGCATCGAATCCCGCTCGCCACCGCTCGAACGTGCTATACTTGAGGGAGTGACTCGTCGGTACCATCGGTGGAGCAGAACGGAGGATGCGCCATGACGACAACCTATGAGGCAGCAGTCACGCTTGTCGCGCAGCTGTCGCCGGTCGATCAGGCGCGCCTGGCGGCCCTCCTTGCCGAGCGGCTCCGGCACACCCTGCAAACCGAACCGTCATCGAGCACTGCTGACGAGCCGGCGTTCTGGCATCTCCCGGTCGATGATGCCGAATTGCCCCGTGACGCGGTGCCGCACGGAGCGCTTCCCGCACGCGCGGAAACGCAGGCGATGGTGACACGCTGGTTTGGCGCACCGCTCCCCGAGGACGATGCGCGTGATCTTGCCCTATCGGCGTCGATTGCGGAGTGGAACCTCGACCTATGAAGCCCCTTGCGCAGCTGCCCGACGACGCTGCGGTCTTTATCGACGCGAATATCTTTGTCCTGGCGGGGAGTAGCGGCCCCATCGGACAGCAGTGCCTGGATCTGCTCGACCGAGCCCGGTACGGGCGTGTCCAGGGCTTCACGGCCGCATTTGTCGTCGCCGAAGTCACCCACCGCGTCATGGTGAACGAAGCACGCCAGCAGCTCCAGCGCTCCGCGCGGGAGACGGTCGAGTATCTCCAGCAGAACCCTGCCTTTGTCCGCAGCCTCACGCGTCATCTCACGGTTGCCAGCGACATCGGCAAGGCTGGGATTGATATTCTTCCCCTCACTGTGAAGGATCTGCACGCCAGCAAGGCGTATCGACGCGACTACGGCCTGCTGACCAATGACTCGCTGATCGTCGCGGTCATGCGTCATCAGAAGCTGCGCCATCTGGCCAGTCACGATGGCGGATTTGCCCGGATCACGGGCCTTCAGCTGTGGAATCCGGGGAGCTGATCGCTCACAGCGGCATCTGGTTCGTATCGACGATCAACCACCTCCCCGTCCGCGCATCCCAGCGCAGCGTGTAGGTCACCCGCACGGTGGCCTGCTCCGCCGCGACGGCACCAGCCTCCTGGTTGCTCCAGGTCTCCTGGGTGACGGCCGTCGCCGTGTCGCCGCTCACCGTGATCACGCCGATCCCCCAGCGCACCAGGATCGAGCGGTGCGGTGCGCGCTGCCGCTGGCGCTCGGCGAGCTCTGCGGCGCGGCGCGTAGCGAAGGGGTTGTCCGGCGCCAGATAGGGCGTCAGCGGGTCGATCCGCAGCGAGGCTACAGCCTCGATCTCGACCGCGCTGTAGCGCCTCAATATATATCGCAAGCCAAGGTTGTAATACTGCGCTGTAACTACCAGCCGCAAGCGGCTGGTAACGTGCAACATGCTCGATGGAAATGTAATTCACAACGCACTTCAAACATAGATGCTATAGAGGCTCCTGGCTCCATGTCCATACATTTGTCCGAATCTGTGTCATATTCCGCTTTCGGCGATCACCCCGTATGCTACGGAGACAGGACAAATCTTGCCCCCACACCGGAAACGCGGGGCTGAACGAGGAGTACCACGCCATGACCTCGAATCCGATGATGCCCCAGCGGCCGGACACGGCGCTGATTATTCTTGACCCTGAGGTGCAGGCGCGCCTAGAGCCGCTCCAGGTGACGATCGACGAGGCGGCGCGCCTGCTCGCCTATGACTCGCGCACCATCCGACGCCTGATCACCCGCGGCGAGATCGACGCGGTCGGCGAGGGGCGGATGCGCCGCATCCCCGTCCAGAGCCTGCGCGACTACCTCCAGCGCCACATCATCAAATAGCGCGACGGCCGATGCTACCTTCGGGCAAGAGCATCGCACAGGGATAGCGGAAAAGCAGAAGAGGACGACCCGTAGCTTGGCGGCCTCGGTCGTCCTCTTCTGAGCCGAAACCCCTGCGGTTCTCTGCGCCCCGTATACCTCCCGCTGTTCGGCCTGTAGGCTTGTGATGCGGGCTCGCGCGGTGTCACCACCATGGCACGGCTGGGCCTCGCCATGCCGCGAACCGCGGTGGTAGGAGTGTGACGCGTGCGCTACGCGGAGCAGCTACACCCCCGGCTCCAGCCCATGCGACTGGACAGCCGGACAGGGCGGCTTTACACCGGGCCCTGCCCCTTCTGCGCCGACGGGGGCGAGGACCGCTTTCACGTCTGGATGGCGGCGAGCGGCTCGCGGCCGGCCGAGCGCTACTGGTGCCGGGTCTGTGACCGGCGCGGCCTGCTCAAGAACCTGGGCCAGGATGAGCGTCCTCCCTCCCCACGCGTGGGGCATGAGGATCACACCTATGGTGCTTCGGCCCGGCACCGTGCCGAGCCGAAGCCCGAGCACATCCCCTTCTACCGTCAGCTCTACACCGCCGTCGCGCGCTGGGCGCACACCTGGCTGCTCGACCCCTGTCACCCTGAGCCGCGTGCCTACTTGCACCGGCGCGGCCTGAGCGACGAGACGATCAGCCGGGCCGTGCTCGGCGTGACGCTGGGCGACTCCGATAGTCTGGTCGAGCACCTCCGCGCGACATGCCCCGAGGCGTTTCCCTATGCCGAGGAGGCCGGCCTCGTCATCATCGATGATGACGGCCACCAACGCACGCACTGGAACCTGCGCGGCCGCCTGCTGTTCCCCTACATCGTCGGCGGCGAGGTGGTCGATCTGCGCACCCGCACCTACCAGGGCGGCAAGGGCTACCGCTCGCTTGGCCCCTACGTTGAGCGCGGCGCAACCTTCCCCTTCGGCTGGGACAACCTCGCGCTAGGCACACGGTCGGTGATCATCACCGAGGCGGAGTTCAAGGCGCTCGCCGCGCTCCAGGCATTCCACGCCGGCGAGCTGGACATGCCCACGCTTGGGCAGCCCGGCCTGAACGTGTTTCGGGAAGAGTGGGCGCGGCAGCTGGCAGCACAGGGCGTCGAGGAGGTGGTGCTATGCTACGACAGCCAGCAGCGACCGACCAAGGATGGCGTGCCGGCCATGGCTCCCGAGGAGCAGTGGAGCCTGCGCCACGGCGCAGCGTGCGCCGCCGCCGGGCTGCGGGTCCGCGTTGCCCGGCTGCCCCTCGCGCCGGGCGAGACCAAGGCCGAGATCGACACCTTCCTGCCTCGTGCGGGCGCGGCCCGCTTCCAGCAGATGATCGCCACCGCCCCGCTGCTGCTGGACTACCACCGCTCATTCAATCGGGGGCTGCTCGAGCGCCACAACCTCCCCATCCCCAACACCTACCCCACCCGCCGCGAGCGACCCAGAAGGCTCTCGATCAAGGAACGGGCGGCAGCGTTTGATACAACCCCTGCTGATGCTCCCTCGGTCACGCTGCCCGAGGCGCGGGCGCAGATCGCGACCCTGGTCGAGCAGTACGCGACCAGTGGCGCCGGATTCCTGCTGCTGGCCCATCCCCCCGGCACCGGCAAGGGCTTCAATGCCGCCATTGGCCTGCGTCAGTGGATGCGGGAGGTTTCCACCGATGACCACGGCGGCGGCTTCCTGGTCTGGACGGCGCAGCGCAAGGCCCAGCTCCACGATCAGCAGGGCATCGAGCTTATCCCGCTCGTGGGTCGGCATCAGGGCAATTGCCGCAAGCTCTCTGAGGCGATCACACTCGCTGAGAAGGGCTACCGCGTCAAGGATGCGCTGTGCATGCGTCGCTGCCCCTTCGTCGACCGCTGCGCCTACCTGAGACAGTTCGGCCAGGACGGCGACTTCTTCGCCTCCACGCCGCTGCTGAAGGCCACCGGCTGGTGGGAGCAGGCCGGTGTGGTGATACTCGACGAGTTTGACCCGGCCAGCCTGATCAACCATATCCAGCTCAGCTCGAGCGACCTCGCCGCGATGAGCCGGGCGCACCCGAAGGGGCCGGCGATCCAGACCGTGCTGCGCTGGGTGGCGCAGGCGATCGCCACCACGACCGACCGCACCCTATGTGGGGTGCTGCTGCTGGAGGAGCTTGATCGGCAGGCGCAGGGCGAGGGCACCTGCCTTCACACGATCCTGGCAGCTGCGATTGAGGAGCTCCCGCCACCTGAGGAGCTGAACCTCCTGATCGGGCTCCCAACTGGCGCCACGCTCGCCGACTACCAGGCGTTGCCGCCGAGCCACACCGCGACGCTGCTCCAGCAACTCGCTAAGGAGCTGCGGCTGCGAGCGGAGGGCCAGCGCTGGACGAGCCGGCTTGAGGCCCGCGGCGGTCGGCTGGAGCTGTTCGGGCGGGTCGAACACCTGATCCAGAAGCTGGCCCGCGCTGACCAGCCGAAGATCATCCTTGACGCCACCGCCAACCCAGGTGTGCTCGCCGCCCTCTTTCCCAGCACCCCGGTGCGGGTCGAGCGGACGGTCATCAGCGGGGCACTGCGGGTGATCCAGGTGGTGGGGCGCGACTGGGCCAAGAGCAGCTTGAAGAGCCGGGCGTCTGCGACCGCTGAGCGCCGCCGCGAGCGCTGGCTTGAGGACGTGGCGAGCCATATCCGGCCTGGCCGCAAGACCCTCGTCGTCTGCACACGTGAATGGGAGGATGAGCTGCGAGAGGGATTGCGCGAGCGCGGCCACGACGAGATTGCTGTCGCCCACTACGGCGCCCTGCGCGGCTCCAACGCGTACAAGGGCTACGACGTCATCCTGGCCCAGGTCTACCACCCGAACCTCGACGCGGTGGCGCGCGAGGGGCGGGCCCTCTTCGCCGACGACCGCGAACCCCTCGATGAGCGGGTAGTGGTCGCCCCGCGCCTTCTGCAGGACACGACCGGCGCGGCCTGGCAGGTTCACGTGCCGACCTTCGCCGACCCACGCCTCGCAGCCCTTTTGGAACAGCGCCGGGAGGCGGAGTTGCTCCAGTGCGCGCTGCGCGGCCGGCCCTTCGACCATCCCGACGTGCAGATCACCCTGCTCTTCAGCCTGCCCCTGCCAGATCTACCGCCCACCGTGATCGTCGAGGCCGCGACGAGCCTGACGAGCAACAGCGGCCGCGAGGGGGCGGTCAAGGTTCGACTGTGCGCGGCCGCCCAGCAGCTGCTCGATCAGGGCACGCGGGTGATCGACGCGGTGATGCTCGCAACCGGGGCGCAGGTCAGCGTCGCGACGACGCGCAAGCACTGGCTGCACGTGGCGGCGCGGCTGCATCTGGCCATGCACACCCGACGGCGGGCAGTGGTGATGCCGAAGGGCGGCACGCGCACGGTCGAGCGAATGGTGCTCGTGCGGCGTGGGCGCGTGGTACCGGCGCGAGCCGAGCCGCCACGTGAGGAGCAGCTGGCGGTCGAGTCGACTGAAGGCGTGTGCGCGACGACCGTCGGTGCGCCGATGACAGATCAGGCGCGCAAGAAAGGAATGATAGCCAGCGTGATCCATCGTTCGCGCGCGAGGGGACGCCAGCGCCGGGCGACGCTCCTGCTGCCGGGACGCCCGCAGCCACGCCCCCCTCCATAAACCTAGCCCTATGTTGGAGAAATGCTTGACAACGCCGGCAAGTCCTCATCGGTGTGGCCAGCGCCTCCGCTAGCGTATAGCGCGTGGCCGCGCTGGGAGAAGGGCGGAACAGGGGGCGGAAGCGACCGGGGGGAGGTGGGGCGGAACCCAGTTCTCCCGCAACCTCCCCTGGCCTGTTCCGGAAGTGGTTCCGCCCTTTGGGCGGCGAAATCATTGACAGATGAATGGAGAGAATGTCATTACAGCGCGCTTTTCCACCTAGAGTGCGTCACACGACGCACTGCCCTCGACCATCGTCATTTTGGGCGTCTCGCACACCGTCTTTTCCGAGGGCTACCCCCTTCAAGACACGTCAAACGACGCCCTCCGAGACGGTAGCTGCGACGCCACTTCACGGAGGCCCGTGGGAACCTGGCCGTTCTTCGTACACGAACAAATGAGGCTGGCGCGGCGCTCATATCTGTTAAGCGTTTCGTCTCGCCTAGGAAGCTATCGGGCCGCCCGCTTAGTAGCTGAACACTGCCCAAGGAGGCCGTACAAAAGGGTACGCTTTTGTACGCCGAACCGCCGCCAGCGCGTACACAACCGTACGCTTTTGTACTCCGCACGCCAATGCCTGAAAGGACGACGCTATGCAACCGCTTCTGCCCGCGCCTGTGGGAAGCATCCTCGATCTGGTCGCCCACGCCTGGGCCGCCGATGAGGCCGCCGCGTTCCCGGTGCGACCGACCGTTCGCATCGGCAGCAACACGCTCATTCCAGTGGCGATCGATAATGGCAACGACGCGCTTAAGGGCGCAGTACTCCACCGCGACCCGGCGCTGCCTGAGGGTGAGGCGGTGCGCTCGCTGCTCACGATGCTGCGGGTGCCGACGGCGTTCGCCCTCGCCCAGATCATCCAGGGTCGCCAGGAGGTGACCTACACCTATGACGGCGTGTCGTTTTGGACGGGCGGGGTAGCCCTGGCTCACGGCGGCGATGCGCTCCGCCTCGGCCCAACCATTCAGCGCCTTGACGATGAGCGCCAGCGCTGGTTCCTTGGCGCGGGCATCGTTGAGCTGCTGCGCGAGGGCGGCTACCCGCCTGGCGAGTATGCGATTGCCCTGACCCTGGCGGTGCCCAACACCGAGATCGTGATCGAGCGTGACGAGAAGGGCGTCGAGCAGCTCACTCTCGACGCCCGCACCCGCGAGTCGCTGTCTCGCCACCTCAAGGGCAAGGTCTGGACGATCAGCCGCGTCGACGATGCCCAGCAGCCCGAGACCTGGACGATCAAAGTGGTGACCGTACTGCCCCAGGCGCAGACCACGGGCACCGTGGTCGCCCTCACGCGCGCCCCCAACGGCAAGCTGGTGAGCGACATCGCCGGCCTGCG
>CAIWXH010000145.1 GCA_903916565.1 uncultured Oscillochloris sp.
GCGCGCAGCAACTCCTCAATCTCCAGGTCAGCGCGGGTCACCCAGCTTCGGTCGGCCTTGCGCTCAGCCGCCACGTTATTGAAGTAGCGGCGGGCGTAAGTGCCGGCCTCGCGTGTCCACGCCCGCACCTCAGCAATGTCGATCTCGCTCACGAGGGGTCTCCTTAGGACATGCTTCAACCCAATGGTACAGTCTGTGGCGGTTCACGCAAAGCCGGGGCGATCTCGCGCAAAGCCGCAAAGTGCAGCCGGGGGACTGAAGTCCCCGGCGCTTGATCGGCGAAGCCTGCCTTCGCAGGCTCCGCGAGGCCGCGCAGGCGGCCTTCGTCCCCCGTAGCCCGTGGCTTCAGCCACCGGGCGGGCGTTTCGGACGGGAACGGCGCTTCACAACGCATGACATGCGCCGGGGCACTACAAATCCGCCAGGGCCACGCGCAGATCAAGCGGCGCGGCCCCCATCGGCACCAGCGGGGTCAGCGAGACATATCCGGCGCGCACGGCACCGTCGTCGGTTGTCTCGTCAAACACAGGCACCCGCTCGCGCACGTAGCGTAGCGCCACGGGGTGACGGCCCTCGTCATCGGGCGACGGGTCAACCGCAAGCTCCACGATGCTGCCGTAGAAAAAGTCTGAGATGCTGGTCTGCCGGAAGCCCCGCACCTCGCCGATCTCGTGCAGGTACGGAACGTTCACATTGAGTACCACCGGCCCGTGGCCGCGCAGCCGCTCGAGCAGCGGAAAGGCTTTCACAGCGGCCCAGGTGGCCGTGCCCCACGGCATGGCCCCCTCGCCAGTAAACATTTGCGAAACCGCCATGGCGGGTAGCCCCCAGAGCGCGCCCATCATCGCGGCGCCGACGGTGCCGCTGAGCAGGATGTTCGTTCCGCTGTTCAGCCCCAGGTTGATGCCGGTGACGATCACATCAGGCGGTGGGGCCAGACCCGCCCGCATACCCGCCAGCACGCAGCCCACGGGCGTGCCACGCAGCGCGTACGCGGCGATGCCCGCATAGGCCGGGGCTGGCGCAGCCACGCGGCGGAGGCTCAGCGCTTGCCGGAGGCCCAGCGCCATGCTGGTGCCGCTCTGCTCGACCTCGGGGGCCACGATCAGCACCTCGCCCAATCCCGCGTGGCGCAGGGCGGCTGCCAACGCCCAGATGCCCAGACTTTCGATCCCATCGTCATTCACCACTAAGATCTGCATGTCGCACCGCTCCTTGTGCTGCGGAAGACTCCTACGCCGATCATACCGCAGCGGCGGCGCCGGAATTGGGCACGCTTGGCCCTCACTCGCCCTGCGCGATAGCTGCCTCGACGAGTGCCAGAGTCACCTCGGTGGCGCCGCGCACCCGTGCCGCCTGCTCGGCAGCCAGCCGCAGCGACCGGCTCGCGCTGATGCGCGCCAGAAAGGGCACCTGCTCAAGCGCCACATTCAGGCGCTCGGCGGCCTCTTTCGTCCAGGCGATAGTTTCCGCCGACGAGGTTGTCGGCGGGGGCGGGCCAGCGGGCGCGCCCCGTGGCGGGCCAGCGCTCGTCACGGGTTTCACCAGATCGACGGGCAGGAAGCTAAAGACCATCTCGTAAAAGCGATTCACCAACTCTTGCATGATGTTGGCGGCGCCGGCGTAGCCCATAAACGGCGTGCCAGTCGTGCGGCGCACCACCGGGCCGGGGAAGGTCGCCGGGAGATAGTGCGTGCCACGGGCGTTGGCCTCGGCCAGGTAGATCTTTTCGTTGATGCTGCCGAAGACGAAGGCGGGGGCTTTGGCGTGCAATCGGCGGCGGATCTCGATGTTGTCCGGCTCGTCCTCGCGACGGGGGCGTCCCGAACTCCAGGCGACCTTCATGCCTAGCTCGTCGTCGAGGAACTGGCGCAGCCCTTCGACGTAGCTGCGCCCAGCGACAATCGCACAGTCCACCGTGGCGAACCAATCGCTCTGCGGGCCGCGCCACAGATCCCAGACTGGCTGAAGCGTCGTGCGTTTCTCGCGGGCGATGAACGCCTCGACCTGCGCCTCGGGCGTGCCAAGCAGGCGGCCCAACTCGTGCAGAAAGCTGGTGGTGCCGAAGACGCCAAAGGGCGCGAAGAGCTGCGGGCGGCCCAGCGCCTCGGCCAAGGGCGCACCAAACTCGCGATAAAGCACCACGTTGACGGCGGCGTCGGCCAGGCGCGGCGTACTCGCCACGCTGCCCTCGTACGGGTAGACCAGATTGACCGCGCCGCCGACCCCTTCAATGAGGCGCCGGACTTCAAACAGATCGGCGGGCGCGTTGAAGCAGCCCAGCGACGGGCCGATGATATTCACCAGATTGGCGGCCTTCGGCGGCGCACCCGGCGTCACAAAGGGCTGGCCGTACTCGGCCCAGGCGAAGAGCAGCGCGTGGTCACGGCCCTGCCACTCGTCCTGCTCTAGCGACTGGCTCCAGAAGAAGCGGGCCTCGGGGTCAATCTGCGCCACCAAATTGCCGTGGTCAGCGCCGATCATCTCGCTCTCGGCGGTCGAGACGACGACGAGGCGCTTGCCTGCGAGCGTGCCGAGCGCACGGAGGTCGTCAATGGTGCGGATGAGCGCCTGCGCCGTGCCTCGGATGACATCCTCCTCGCGGATCGAGGTAGGCGTCAGGTTCGCCATGTGCGGCAGCGCGTCGGTGTAGTTGGTGACGGCCATGCCCAGCAAGTTGTAGCAGCCGATGGGCGCATCGCAGACGATATGCAGGTCGGGGAAGCAGCCAAAGACCCACGTCGCGCCCCAGTACGAGCTTGAGTCGGAAATATCACGGATGAGTTTAATGGTCATTGATATGCTCCAAGGGGACGACGGACGACCGCACGTATCAGTGGTCAGTGGTCAGTGGTCGGTGGTCAGTGGTCAGTGGTCGGTGGTCGGTGGTCGGTGGTCAGTGGTCGGTGGTCAGTGGTCGGTGGTCGGTGGTTAGTGGTCAGTGGTCGGTGGTCGGTGGTCGGTGCTCGCTGATCACTCATCACTGATCACTGATCACTGATCACTGACCACTGACCACTCATCACTCAGCAAAAAAAGCAACCATACGCTCGTACAGCGGCTTACGACTCAGCAGATCGCGCACAAAGCTCAGCGAGGCGATCATCCCGCCCGCCAGAAAGAGCGGGCGCACGCTGAGGATGTTGGTGTAATAGACCGCCGGGATGGCACGCTCTTTGGCAAGCGCCGCCAGGGTGGTGGTGCCGATCACGAGGTCGAAATTCCAGTGGGCCATCGCGGCCTTATCGTCTTCAATGGCCTTGCGGTAAATCACCGCCTCGGTGCCACGGGCCTTCAGCCAGGCTTCGTCGGCGGCGGTGAACATGCTGGGGCCAATGCTGGTGCTGATGTAGGGGACGTGGGCGCCACCTTCAACCAACAGACGGGCGTAGAGCAACTCGTTGCCCTCGTAGCCCGAGAGCATAATCGTCGTGCCCTTGAGCGGCTGGCTCGCCAGGAAGCCACGGGCGCTGGCCTCTTCCTCCTGGGCGACCCGCTCGACCACCTCTTCGTCGAGATCGAGCGCCGTGCCGACGGCGCGCAGCCAGGCGGCGCTCCCGTCGGCACCAATCGGGGCGCCCGAGACGACACCCACGCCCCGCTCGTGCAGCACGTTGGTCGTCTGGCGGTAGAAGGGGTGAACGGCGGCGACGGCGGCGGCGCGTCCGACCAGCTTCAGCTCGTCAACGTGACGCCCCGGCAGCGTGGTCAGCAGGCGCCCGCCCATCTTCCGCAGCACGCCATCAATGATCAGCGGATCAGCGGGAAAGACCTCGCCAATCAGCGCCAGGGTGCCGGGTTCGGTCGCGCTGGCCTGATCGACGAAGCGGCGCAGCACGGCGGCCAGGGCAATATCTTTCGCCTCGGGGTGCGAATGAATCGCGTAGGCGGGCACGCGCACCAGCACCACCGGCTTGCCGTCAACCTCGCTGGGCAGCAACTCCTCGACCAGGCCAGCGGTCTCGGCGACACAAAGCGAGATCACGGGAATGACGGAGACGTTCTGCTCCTTCGCAGCCTCGGCAATCGCGGCGGCGGCGGCCTCCTGTACCTTGCCGCTGGAAAGCTCGGCGGTGCCCAGGGCCGGGGCGATAATGCTTTTGCGGGCGGCGTAAAAGTGCGTGACAAATGTCAGCCCGTAGAGGCAGCCGGTGTCGGTGATCATCGCTGGCTGGGCACCCTCGATGCGCGCCAAGACCCGCAGGGCGCCGAACGCTGGGCACATCGTCTGGGGGTGGAGCTTGCAGGCACCCGCCTTGAACGGCTCCTGCGGAGCGTTGGCTCCGGCGGGCGTCAGGGGGATCAACTCAGCCATGAGCGCGACCTTTCAACTGGGCAAGGAGAAAACTATTATACGCTACTCTCCTCCTTTGACTTTAGAACTTTAATTATATGAAACTTGTCAAATGATGAGGGGCGGGCGTTGTGAGGCGCACGCAGGTTGCAAAGTCGCGCTAAACCCCTCACCCCCGGCCCCTCTCCCACAAGGGGAGAGGGGAGATTCCGCAGTAGGAAGCGTTCGGCTCCCCCTCTCCCGCGCTGGGAGAGGGGGCTGGGGGGTGAGGGCTGGCGCGGCAACC
>CAIWXH010000146.1 GCA_903916565.1 uncultured Oscillochloris sp.
CTGACCACTGACCACTGACCACTGACCACTGACCACTGACCACTGACCACTGACCACTGACCACTGACCACTGACCACTGACCACTGATCACTGACCACTGACCACTAACCACTGACCACTGATCACTGGTTCGGCGGCGTCCCCTCCCAGGTAATCATCCGGCTGAGCATACGCTCGACCACGCCGGGCAGCAGGCGCGCAACCCAGACGCCAAGGCGATCTCCGAGCGTCACATAGGCCAGCCGTGGCTCGCGGCGAGCGGCGCGCAAGATCGTACGGGCCACCGCCGCTGGGGCAACGCCCTGCGGCGTAAGGCGGCGGCGCTCGTGGCCCGCGCCTAATCGGTTGGCCGTGAAGCCAGTGCGCGTGGTGCCGGGGCGCACAATCGTGACCGCAATCCCCGTGCCATGCAACTCCATCCGCAGCGCTTCGCTCAGGCGCTCAAGGGCCGCCTTCGCGGCGGCGTAGCCGCCCAGATAGGGTAGTGGCTGCGCCGCCAGAACCGACGAGACGTTAATAATCTGGCCGTGGCCGCCCATGTGGGGCAGCGCGGCCTGGATCAAGTGCAGCGGCCCCAGCAGATCCACGGCCAGGGTGCGCTCAAGGTCAGCGGGGGCCAGCGCGGCGACCGGGCCAGCCAGCCCGACCCCGGCATTATTGATCAGCAGATCGACGCGCCCGAAACGCGCCACCGTCGCCGCGACCAGCGCCCGACAGGCGGCGGGGTCGGCCACATCGGCGGGCAAGGCCATGTGGGTGCCGGGCAGGCGTGCCGCCAGACGCTCAAGCGCCGCGCACGAGCGTGCGACCAGCGCGAGGGACGCGCCAGCCGCAGCCAACGTCTGCGCGGTGGCCGCCCCAATCCCCGCCGAGGCACCCGTCAGAATCACCACCTTGCCCCGTGGATCCATCATCAATCTCGCTATAGTGTGCTAGGCTGTGTCGTGATCTGCATGGTAGAGGAGCGCAGGGGCGTTGTCAAACCTTTGCTGGACGCGGTCATGGCGGTTGCAACGTCGCCGTTGGCCCCGCCCCCCGGCTGCACAATCAGGGGATAAGACAAGGTTCGCAAATACTTTACAGTTTAACCCCACGCAGCGCGTTCTGATGCGCTTGGCCTGAAACCTGAAACCTAGCACCTGAAACCTTGTTTAAGGAACGACAATGCATGCAGATATGGCCGGGATACTCATCGCCGAGGCGCAGATCGGAGCGCGGGTGCGCGAGCTGGGGACGCAGATCACCAGCGACTACCGCGATCAGGGCGATCTGCTGCTGGTCGGAGTGCTCAAGGGCAGCGCCATGTTTATGATGGATCTGGCCCGTGCCATCAAACTGTCGGTGGCAATTGACTTCATCGCCGTAGCCAGCTACGGTGCCAGCACCGAGTCGAGCGGCGTGGTACGTCTGCTGAAAGATCTCGACACGGATATTGCCGGACGCCACATGCTGCTCGTCGAGGATATTATTGACAGCGGGATGACCTTGGCGTATCTGCGGAGCCAGATGCTGCGGCGCAATCCGGCCAGCCTACGCATCTGCACGCTGCTCAACAAGCCTGATCGGCGCACCGCCGACGTGCCCGTAGACTATGTAGGCTTTGATATTCCCAACGAGTTTGTGGTCGGCTATGGTCTGGACTACGCCGAGCGCTACCGCAACCTGCCCTACATCGGCGTGCTGAAGCCAGTGGTCTATATGGCATCGTGAGGGCGGCCAGTTTACCGATCTTGGTGATCTAGATTACCAACAGGGTGTGATCTGGTTCCCTTGAAGTGCCGTTCCCCGTCTGCTATACTTGGCCTACGGCGTCACGCTATACAGCGCTGGGGTGGCATGGTTCGCGCAAGCTCCCGCTTGACGGCCTCCCCACATTGCTCCCGATGGCTCTCTGTTCAACAGCGAGGCTTGCGGTCGCAGGCGGTGTCTACGTGCCGCTTTGGTCATACGTCACGCCCGGCTCATGAGGGGGCAGTGCTCCTGGAAGGGTAGATGCAACGGATGGGCGACAATCGCTGGCTGAAGAACAGTTTTGTCTATCTAATCATTCTCGTCGCGGCTCTGGCTTTGTTCTTCCAATATTTTGGGTCGGCCAACCCCCAAAGCAACGAGAAGGGCATCGCCGAGGTGATCGCCGATGCCCAGGCCGGTAAGGTCAAACAGATCGAGGCCCAGGCCGGCGACGAGCAGGTGATTGTCACTTACAACGACAATAGCGAATTCCGCTCGCGCCTCGAGTCGAGCGATAGCGTGATGTCGCTGCTCGCGAACTATCGCGTGCCGCTAAGTGACGGCACTGGCAAGCAGGTGCTGAATGTGAAGGTGGTGCCCGCGCCCGCCTGGGGTGGTCTGCTGAGCATCTTTACCATTCTGCTGCCTACGATTCTGCTGATCGGCTTCTTCGTCTTCTTTATGCGCCAGGCCCAAGGCTCAAACAATCAGGCCATGTCCTTCGGCAAGAGCCGGGCGCGCATGTTCGCCGGTGATAAGCCGACCGTCACGTTCGCCGATGTCGCCGGCCAGGAGGAGGCCAAGCAGGATCTGACCGAGATTGTCGAGTTCCTCAAGTTCCCCGATAAGTTCGTCGCCCTGGGCGCCCGCATCCCGCGTGGCGTGCTGATGGTCGGCCCTCCCGGCACCGGCAAGACGCTGCTCTCACGGGCGGTGGCGGGCGAGGCGGGGGTGCCCTTTTTCAGCATCTCCGGCTCTGAGTTTGTCGAGATGTTCGTCGGCGTGGGTGCCTCGCGGGTGCGCGACCTGTTTGACCAGGCCAAGCGCAATGCGCCCTGTATCGTCTTTATTGACGAGATCGACGCCGTCGGGCGTCAGCGCGGCGCCGGTCTCGGCGGCTCGCACGACGAGCGCGAGCAGACCTTGAACCAGATCCTGGTCGAGATGGACGGCTTCGACACCAACACCAATGTGATCGTCGTCGCCGCCACCAACCGCCCCGATGTACTCGACCCGGCGCTCATTCGGCCCGGTCGCTTCGACCGCCAAGTGGTACTCGACGCACCCGATGTCCGTGGGCGCATTGACATCCTCAAGGTGCACATCAAGGGCAAGCCCATGTCCGAGGATGTCAACCTGGAAGTGATCGCCCGCCTGACCCCCGGCTTCTCTGGCGCCGACCTGATGAACGCGGTCAACGAGGCGGCCATTCTCGCCGCCCGTCGTGCGAAGAAGAAGATCGGCATGTCCGAGCTACAGGACTCGATTGAGCGCGTGGCCCTCGGTGGCCCCGAGCGCCGCTCACGGGTGATGAGCGACCGCAAGAAGCTGGTCGTCGCCTACCACGAGGCGGGGCACGCGATTGTGGCGGGGGCCATGCCCCGCGCCAATAAGCTCCAGAAGGTCACGATCATCCCGCGTGGTCGCGCCGGTGGCTACAACCTCTTCCTGCCCGACGAGGACAACCTCGGCCTCCAGAGCATCGCCTACTTCAAGACTGATATGACGGTGGCGCTGGGCGGGCGGGCCTCCGAGGAGATCGTCTTTGGCCCTGAGGAAGTCACGACGGGGGCCTCTGGCGACCTGATCAGCGTTACGCGCACCGCTCGCTCGATGGTCACGCGCTTCGGTATGAGCGAGAAGCTCGGCCCGATTGTCTTTGGCGAGAAGGAGGAGTTGATCTTCCTTGGGCGCGAGATCAGCGAGCAGCGTAACTATAGCGACGAGGTGGCCCACCAGATTGACGAGGAAGTGCGCCGCCTCGCCTCTGAGGCGTATGAGAACGCCATCCAGATCCTGCTCACCAACCGGACGGTCGTTGATGATATGGCCAACGCGCTGATCGAGTTCGAGACGGTCGAGGGCGAGCATCTGGCCGAAATCCTGAGCCGGGTCAAGCAGTTGACCATTGATATGACTCGCCAGAGCGCCAACGGCAAGCAGGCGTCGATCAACAAAACGACCCTGCCAACGCCGCCCGCGTCAGCGTAGGGGCAGCCGAGGGTTCAGGTGCCGGGTGCCAGGTTTCAGGGTTATCGTTCGTAGTGGGGGCTTCAGCCCCCTGATGCGCCCCTGACGCGGCTAAAGCCGCTACGACAAACCGCACAAACGATAGAACGGGGTGGGCCACTGGCCCGCCCCGTTCTCGTGAAGCCGGGGGGCTGAAGCCCCCGGCTCTTGGTTTGCGAAGCCGGCCTTCGCCGGCTGCCCCAGGCCGCGCAGGCGGCCTTCGCACCCCGTAGCCCGTGGCTTTAGCCACCGGGCGAGGGCCGTCGCACGGCGTTGCAACCACCATAGCTCTATCCGGCTAAAGCCTCGACTCCACGCAACAACTCCGAACTTCATTCGTATATTCGTGACCTATTCGTGGCTAGCTTGCGGCTGAACCCTACCACCCGACACCTGAAACCTACGGCAGCAACAGCCGCTCGATCATCGTCACTAGGCCCTTCAGACTCACCGGCTTGGACAGATACACGCTCGCCCCGGCGCTCAGGCAGCGCTCGCGGTCGCCCGCCATCGCCAGCGCGGTCAGCGCAATAATCGGCGTGGCCGCGCCGTCAGGTCTGGCCCGCAGGCGCTGGATCGCCTCGATGCCGTCCATCTCCGGCATCTGCACATCCATCAGGATCAGGTCGGGCCGAAACGCTTCCGCCTGATCGAGTACTTCGTGCCCGGTGCGCGCGATCACCACCACATAGCCTTTATCTTGGAGATAGTCGCGCACAATCTGCAAGTTGATCTCGCTGTCATCAGCCAGCAAGATGCGCGCATCGGTCGGCGGAGGTTGGCGCTCTGGCGCAAGCGCCGAGCGCAAAGGGTCGCTGGTTGTTTCCCCGTTCGCCAGAGCGGTATCGGGGGGCGTCTCCTCCAGGGCTTGCGCGAGCCGATAGGGCATGGACAGCGTAAAGCAACTGCCTTGGCCAAGGGCGCTCTCGACCGTCACGCTGCCGCCGTGCAGTTCGACCAGACGGCGCACCAGCGCCAAGCCTAGCCCGGTGCCTTCGTGCTGACGGTTCAGGCTCGAGTCGAGTTGCTTGAAGGGCTGGAAGAGTTGCGCCAGATTCTCCGGGGCAATCCCAATCCCATTGTCTTGCACGGCAAAGCGGATCACGCCCGCCTCGGCGTCGGTGGTCACGTCTAGGCGCACGTGGCCGTTGGCCGGGGTAAACTTGACCGCGTTGCTCAATAAGTTCACCAGCATCTGCTTCAAGCGCCTCGGATCGGCCTCCATCTCGGCTCCCTGGTCATCCAACTGGAACCCGAGCTGGAGCATTTTTTTCAGCGCCTGCTCTTTCACAAACATCAGGCTGGACTGGCACACATCAACAACGGTTACGGTTTCAATCTGAAGATCCAGGCGCCCGGCCTCGACTTTTGAGAGGTCGAGGATGTCGTTGATCAGCATAAGCAGATGGCGACCACTGGCTTCGATGTTGCTGAGCAAGTGCAGTTGGCGCTCGTTCAGCGGGCCAGAGATCTGTTCCTGCAACGCCTCGCTGAGGCCCAAGACCGCGTTCAGCGGCGTGCGTAGCTCGTGGCTCATATTGGCGAGAAATTCATCCTTGGTGCGCGCCGCCCGCGCCAGGTCGGCGTTGGCGCGGTACATGGTCTCCTCCGCCTTTTTGCGCTCGGTGTTGTCAATCATCGTCGAGCGACTCATCACATAGGTGCCATGCTCGTCATAGACGGCGACCGCATCAAGGAGCGTATGGAGGGTGGTACCATCCTTGCGGATGAGATCATATTCAAGGCCGCGCACCCAGCCGCGCTGCTTGAAAAGAGCATAATTGTCCTGAAATATGTGCTGACTCTGTGGCGTAATAAAGTCGGCAAAGGGACGACCGAGCATCTCCTCTCGGGTATAGCCCAGCCATGTCAACTCGGTCTGGTTGACCATGCTCAGGTTGCCGCTGCGATCCAGTGAGTGATAGCCGTTCGGGGCGTTCTCGTAGAGGTCTTGCACCTCGGCGGTACGCTGCCGCACCCGCTCCTCTAGCGTCTGGTTGAGCTCCTGCAACGCTTGTTGCGCCAGCTTCAGATCATGGATGTCGGTTGAGTTGACCAGCACATAGCTGGCGTGGCCCGTCTCGTCGTAAATCGGCAGCGCTGAGGTGCGATACCAGCGCGCCTCGCCATGGAACGCGCCCTGCCATTCCGAGATAATTTTGCGGTCTTCGCACATGACTTGGCGCACACGTTCCAACTGACGGTTGGCGGCAGGCTCCGGGAAGAGGTCGTGAAGGGTCTTGCCAGTCACCTCGGGCGGAGTTAGCCCCAATTGCTCTGCGGCCACCTCATTAATGAACAGGAAGCGCCCCTCGGCATCAACTGCATGGATCGCACTGTCCAGGCTCGCCATCAGGCCGCGATACTTCTCCTCACTCAGGCGCAGCGCAAGCTCGGCAAGTTTCCGCTCGGTGACATCTTGCAAAATGCCTAGGGCCGAGACGGGGTTGCGCTGCTGATTGTAGGTAATCTTAGCCTTGACATAGAGCCAGCGCACCTCGTCGTTCACGATGACCCGATATTCAAGATCGTAGGGCGCGCCGCGCATGGCAGCTACCCAGGCCGAGCGCACGAATTTCTGGTCGTCAGGGTGAACCAGCGCCAGCAGATCATCCAGCGTGTGTGTGCCGGTAATCCACGCCAGCATGGGCGAACCTTCCGCATTGGCCGCAAAGACGTCCGTCTGTAAGTCCGCCGTCCAACTGGCTAAATTGGCAATCGACTGCGAGTCGTGCAGAATCTGCGCGTTGCGGCGCAAGGCTTCTTCGGTACGCAGATAGACGACGATATTGCCAATCTCGGCGGCGATGGTTTCGAGCGCGTAGCGGGCAAACGCGGGCACCTGGGTCAGCGTGTGTGAGGCGACGTTCATCGCGCCAAGCACACGGCCTTGATACTGAATCGGAATTGAGGCCAGGGCTTGCAGCCCTTCCTGTTGCGAATGTGCTTGTTGCTGTAGCTCAGCGCTTGTAAAATAGAAGGCTTTGCCGGTAAGCATCGTTTGCACCTTTGGCGTATCGGTCGAATGGCGGGTCGTCGCCTGGATAAACGACGCCCGCAGCCCTTGATGATAGACCAGTTCAAGCACATGCTCGTCCGCAGCAAACAGGTAGATGCCGCCGCTGTCCATCCCAGAGACGCGCAGCGCAACCTCAAGGCACAGCGGCCACGCCGCCTGCGTTGAGTTGACGCTGTTAATGAACTTGGCTAAATCGCGCTGGGCATACACGAGTTCTTCCGTATGTCTGCGCTCGGTGATGTCGTGAATAATCGAAAAGAGCAGCGGCTTTTCTTGCAGCGAAATCGGTGACGAGTAGACCTCGACAATGCGCTCGGCCCCGTCCGCCAGCGTATGGGGAAAGACAAAGTAGTCCCGCTCCTCGTGCAAGGCGCGTAGGCGCTCGGCGGCGACTTGCTCGGGCGCCAGCGCATTAAGCGCATTGATACTCATGGCGCAAAGCGCGGCCTTGGGGAGGCCGTAGAAGGTTACCGCCGCCTGATTGGCATCCACAATCATGCCGCTGTGCGGTTCGATGAGCAGCATAATCGCGCCATGATGTTCAAACATGAGATGGAAGCGGGCCTCGCTTTCGCGCAGCGCTGCCAGCATCTGCGCCTGCTCGCGGGCATAGCGGCGGGACTGTCGGCGCCAAACTGGCCCCATCCCGACCCCGAGCGCCGCGATCAGCCCGCCAAAGAAGATCGTAAGCGGCCACGCATAGGCCCACAGTGGCGCAAACACCTCGACGATCTCCGTCCGCTCAACCACCAGCGCCAGCAAGACGATCATCCCTCCGAGAACTAGCAGTAAGCGCCACACTTTTTTAGGCTCATCTTTCACAGCACCCCCCAGTTGATAATGGACTTAGACAAGGTTTCAGGGGCCGGATTTCAGGTTTCAGACCGAACGCATCAGGAAGCCCTGTGCGCGTCCAAACGGTAACGTAGCCACGAACCTTGGCTTAGGCATGTTTCAGAATCGGCCATTTCAGCGTGACACTACGGAACATCTCGCCAGAGAAACATGTTGCGGCTTTGTGCGAGATCGCTCCGGCTTTGCGTGGAATCGTCACAAACGATAACGTTGCCACGAACCTTGGCTTACGATGCGTGCGCTGGATCAAGCAGGGCGAGAAAGGCCGCGACTACCGCCGGGTCGAAATGCGTACCAGAGAGCGCGGCAAGGTGCCGATAGACCATGGCGGGCGTGAAGGCTTTGCGATAGGGTCGGTCGTTACTTAGGGCGTCCCAGACATCAACGACGGCAAAGATGCGTGCCGCCAGCGGAATGGCCTCGCAGGCCAAGCCACGCGGGTAGCCGCTCCCATCCCACTTCTCGTGGTGACACCAGGGAATCGCCAGCGCCTCGTGTAAGTACGCAATCGGCGTGAGCAGTTCGTAGGCCATGGTGGGGTGACGGCGCATCACCTCCCACTCTTCGTCGTTTAGCGGCCCAGGCTTGAGCAAGATCGCGTCGGGGATGCCCATCTTCCCGATATCGTGCAGCAAGGCGCCCCGGCGGATGGCCTCGATCTCGGCACCTTCAAGCCCCAGCGCTTGGGCAAGGCGCACCGTCATCTCGGTCACGCGGCGCGAGTGGCCATCCGTCTCATGATCGCGCAGATCAAGGGCGTGCGACCAGCCCTCTAGGGTCGCATCATACGCCCGCGTCACCGCCTCGGCTGCCACCTGGCGCTCGTTCATCAGGATCCGAAAGCGGTTGAGGCGCGTAATCGTACGGATGCGGGCGCGCAACTCGGCCCGGTTGAAGGGCTTAGACACAAAGTCGTCGGCGCCAACCTCAAGCCCCCGCAGCAGCGAGGTTTGATCGTCGAGGGCAGTCACGAGGAAGATGGGCACCAGCGCGAGCTTGGGGTCGGCGCGCATGTGGCGGCAAACCTCGAAGCCATCCATCTCCGGCATCATCACATCGAGCAGCACCAGATCGGGGATGCTGCCTTGCGCCACCAGCAGGGCCTCGGGGCCACTGCCCGCAAGCAGCAACCGATAACCCTCGGGCGCTAAGAGACTTATCAGAACCTCACGCCCGCGCAACTGGTCGTCAACAATAAGAACAGTCGATGCGTTGCTCACAGCGCTCCTTTCAGGCTTGGGTCTTGCTCGCTGCCAGTGGCAACTCAAGTTCAACGGTGATGCCGGGGCCATGTGTGCGGTTCGCAAGCCGACAGGTGCCCCCAGCGGCCCAGCAAATTTGGGCCACCGTCGCCAGCCCCAGGCCAACCCCAGGCGTCTGCCCGCTAAAATCAGTGTCAAGTTGGTGGTAGGGTGCCCACATGTGGCGCAGTTGCTCGTGCGTCAAGGTCGTGCC
>CAIWXH010000147.1 GCA_903916565.1 uncultured Oscillochloris sp.
CAGGAAGGTCATTAGGTTCGAGAGCAGCAGCGGGAAGGCCACCTGAAGCGGCAGATCCGAATTGTGCAGGTCGAAGGCCAGCACGGCGATGCGCCGCCCCTCGCGTTCGCCGACCACGAGCAGCGGTGCGCCGTCGCTATCAATCAGCGTGCGGCCCCAACTGCCGGGCACGATCCGCGCCGCCTTCAGCACGCTCACCTCGCTCAGGCTGAGATTACGCAGGATCGGCTCATCGCCGCCAACCGGGCGCACAGCGGGATACTCCACCTGGCCCGTGACCGAGAAGTACGCGGTCGAGCGGAGCGGGCCGATGAAGAGCAGATTGCCCGGCGGCAGCGTCGGCGGAACCACCCCGTCAAAGATCGTCACCGGCACCTGGGCCACCGTCTCGGTGAAGGTGCTTGTCGTGCTGGGCACCGTCGTGAGCTTCACCCCCGGCAGCAGGGCCAGCCCGGTTTCAAGAAAGCGGTTGCCACCAGTGACCAAGCGCACATTGGTCGCATCGCCAAGCGTATTGACGGCAAAGGCCCGATCATCGAGGGGCAGCGCGTCCTCGCCAGCCAGACGTGCCTCCACCATCTGCACCTGGGCCGACAACTCGGCGCTGATGCTCTGCTCGCGGCCTGGGTCAAGGCTAAGATTATAGGCGTTGAAGATCGCGCCGTCGAGATACAGGTCGAGCCGCCGACTGACCGGCGCCTCGCCGTAGTTGGTGGCCTGCACGAACAGAGTTTGTCCAGCGGTCGCGGGCTGAAGAGCGATGGCGCTGATCGCCACATTCTCGGTGCTGCGCCCAATTGGGAAATAGCTGACCCGCGCAGGCATACGCAGGTCGGTCGGCAGCGTGACGTTGCCGTCGGAGATGATCGCCACCTCGCTGTCGGCCTCGCGGGCGGCCAGGGCAGCGGCCAGCGTCAGCGCCTGCGAGAGATCGGATGCGCCGCCATTCGAGCGCTGGATGCCCTCGATGGCCTGACGCAGCTCGCGCCGATCAGTCGTGGCGGCGGCGGGCACCTGCATCGTGCCGCCAGCGGCGATCACCGTGGCGCGGCCACCGTCGGGCAGTTGGTCAATCAGTTGAATAGCCTGCGCCTTGGCGGCATCCAGGCGGGAGGGCGACTCGTCCACGGCAGCCATGCTGGCCGAGTGGTCGAGGATGATGATCAGGTTGGTGCCGCTGACACCTTTGGTGGCAAAGAAGGGCCGGGCCAAGGCGAAGACCAGCAGCAGCAGCAGCAAAAGCTGAAGCAGCAGCAGGAGGCTGCGGCGCAGCTTCTGCCAAGGGGCGTTGGCCTCGACATCGTGCACCATGCGCTGCCAGAGGAAGGTCGAAGAGACGGCGCGTTCCTCGCGGCGCAGCTTCAGCAGATACATCGCCACAATCAGCGGGCCGACAATCGCGGCGCCAAGCAGGGCGAGCGGGGCAAGCAACGACATTGGCGTGACTCTCTAGTACACGTCGGCGGAAATGCGCGGCAGGTTTTTTACCACGAAGGTCACGAAGGTCACGAAGGTCACGAAGGCCGAACCGCGTGCGGCTGCGCTCCGTGCCTGACGAAAATCACCGCGCAACCCGACAGGAACTTCCAGAAAGCTGTACTAGGCTTCGGGGTCAAGCCCAAGGGCGCGCAGGCGCTCGGCAAGACGGGCGGCGCGAGCCTCGGCAGCGTCACGCTCGTGCTGCGCCTGAACAGCGCGAACCTCGGCAGCGTCACGGGCGGTTTCGGCCTCGGCGCGGGCGTGTTCCGCAGCCTCTTGGGCCGCGACAACCTCTAGGTAACTGGCGAAACGCCGCCCATCTGGGCGCAGCAACACCAAGTCAGCGCCCTCAAGCCCGAAGCGCACGCCGGTGCGTGGACTCACCCAGCCCTCCATTGACTCGATTTCCGCCAGCAGCGGGCCAGTTCGCAGCCAACCGCTCAACTCACCGCGCTCGGGGTCGTAGATGTAATATTCCTCGACGCCGTACTCGGCGTAGAAGCGCCACTTGCGAATGAGTTCGGCGGCGGTATTCCCTGGCGACAGCACCTCGAACACAACCTGTGGTGGAATATCGTCTTCCTGCCACTGTTTGTACGAGCCACGGTAGCCCTTCGGGCGGCCAAAGGCGATCAGTGCGTCGGGCGCCCGCCGGATTTTCGGCTCGCCTTCCACCGGATACCAGAGCAGGTCGCCTGCCACAAAGACATCAGCCCGGTCGCGAAAGAGCGCGTCGAAGCCGCCTTGGATCGTCACGATCCAGCGAAATTGGAGGGTGTTGTCAGCCATTGGTTGTCTGTCGCTGTCAGGATAGACGATGACCTGCTCGGTCACCGGGGAGGTAGTCACAGTCATTGGGTGCCCCTTTCATTGGCGGCAGATCGAAGAGTCGCACATCTTTACCACGAAGCGCACGAAGTTCACGAAGATTCTCTTTCTGCATGCGCTCCTCCGGCCTTCGTGCGCTTCGTGAACTTCGTGGTGAAAAGATTCACCGTGCTACCGCAGCACCCCACGGCGGCGCATGCGCCCCAGCACAAACTCTTCAATAGGCACAACCGTATCAACCGGCAGGTAGTTGAGGCCGCGCCCGTTGCAGAAGCTCTCGATCTCGGCACGCCAGTTAGCCAGATTCTCACGATAGCGGCGCAGCAGATCCAGGTCGGCGCTGATCTCGACTGCGGGGCCGCCCTCGACATCTGTCAGGCGAAAATCGCCATCAAGCTCCGGCTCAAGCTCTTGCGGGGCCAGAATGTGCATCACCGTAATCTCGAAGCGGCGCGACGAGAGCGCACTGAGCGCGTCCTTCCAGCCAGCGTCGAGCAGATCGGAGCAGAGCAGCAGCGGGCCGGGGGTGCGGGCGGTCTGAATGTAGCGGTGGCAGGATTTCGCCAGATCGCCGCCCTGACCGGCGGGCAGTTGCTGAAGAAAGCTGAAGAGCGGCACCGCGCCGCGCTTACCGCGCACGATGGGCATCTGGGCGGCACCAGCGTCCGCCGCAAAGGCCGTGACGCTCACCCGGTCAAGGTTGGCGAGGGCGATGTAGCCGAAGGCGGCGGCGATCTGCTTCGCGTAGCGCAGCTTGTTGGGTGTGCCCCAATCCATTGACGCGCTGGTGTCCACAATCAGGTGAACGTTCAGCTCCTCCTCGGCCACAAAGAGCTTGAGGAAAATGCGCTCCATGCGGGCGTAGAGGTTCCAATCAATCTGGCGAATGTCGTCACCAACCGTGTAGGGGCGAAAATCGGCAAACTCAACCGACGAGCCGCGCCGGGGGCTGCGCCGTTCACCCTGGATGTCACCGAGCATCGCACGCCGGGTCAGAATGGCGAGCCGGTCAAGCTTCTTGAGCAAGCTGCTCTCGATCAGTGGCTCGCTCGTCGGCATCTAGCCCTCTTTCACCGCCTCAAGCACACCCTTCACCACCGCGTCAGAGGAGATGCCCTCGGCCTGGGCCTCGAAGTTCAGCACGACGCGGTGGCGCAAGACGGGCAGCGCGGCGGCCTTTAGGTCAATGAACGCGACGTTTAAGCGCCCGTCCAGCAGGGCGAGGATCTTCCCGGCGAGGATCAGCCCCTGCATACCACGGGGCGAGGCGCCGTAGCGCACGTACTTCCTAGTGATCTCTGGTGCGCCCTTGGCGTCAGGGTGCGTCGCGGTGATCAGGCGGGCGGCGTAATTCAACACGGTACTGGCAATCGGCGTGTCGCGGGCGAGATCCTGCATCTCGACGATCATTGCGCTGTTGGCGACATTGCGCGGTGCCGGTTTGCGGGCACCTGTGGTGCGCTGGGCGATCTCGACCAGCTCATCGGTGGTGGGGAAGGTTACATTAATCTTGAAGAAGAAGCGGTCGAGCTGGGCCTCGGGCAGCGGGTAGGTGCCTTCCATCTCAAGCGGGTTCTGGGTGGCGAGTACGAAGAAGGGCGGCGCCAGCTTGTGGATCGTCTTCGCGACTGTGACCGTGTGCTCCTGCATCGCCTCAAGCAGCGCCGACTGAGTCTTGGGCGTGGCGCGGTTGATCTCGTCAGCGAGCAGCAGGTTGGCGAAGATCGGGCCTGGCTCGAAGCGAAACGACTTGCGGCCCTGCTCGTCTTCGCTGATCAGGGTCGTGCCGATAATGTCGGCGGGCATCAGGTCGGGGGTGAACTGGATGCGCGAGAAGCCGCACTCGATCACATCGGCCAGCGTTCGCACGAGCGTGGTCTTGGCAAGACCGGGGACGCCTTCGAGCAGGGCGTTGCCGCCCGCAAGCAGCGTGACCAGCACCTGACGGATGAGGTCGCGCTGGCCGACAATCACCGTGCCCACCTCGGCTTCGATCAACTGCGCCCGGCGGCGAAACTCGTCGGGAGTGATGAGGGGGGCGGGCGCTTGTGGTGCGGGGGAGGTCATGAGTACTCCTGGTCTATGCTCGCCTGGTAGGAAGACACGGGGCCAGCCATCGCTACGCTCGGGCTGGCGACAAAGAGACAAGGGGAGCCTGACGGCACTGGTGACTTGTCTCCTTGTCCCTTTGTCCCTTTGTCTTTTACTGGCCGTTGCCCGGCTCTAGCTGGCTGAAATAGTCACGCACCAAGTCTTTCTGGTGCGGTGGAATCGGCGCACGGTCAAGCGCCTCGCTCGCCGCCTGACTGTACGCGGGGTAGATCTGCTCGTACGGCACTTGCGACGCCGTACTGGCACCTGCGCCGGTGCTCTGGCCCTGCTGTGTCTGGCTGGTGCCGCCTTGGCCTTGCTGGCCCTGCACAAAATCGGGGGTGCCGGTCTGGCCCGAGGGGCGGTAGGGCTGGTAGACCATCTCGTTGCTGCCCGTGCCGCTGCCCTGCTGGCTGGCAGGGCGATTAGGATCGACACTGCCCGAGTTGGGGCGTTGGCCCTGTCCAAGGTTCGCGGCGTTGGTGCCACCACCGCCACCACCTTGTTGCTGGCCCGATTGGCCTTGCTGGCCCGATTGGCCTTGCTGGCCCGATTGCCCCTGCTGCCCCGGTTGGCCCGATTGGCTCTGCTGCCCCGGTTGGCCTTGCTGCCCCGGTTGCCCCTGCTGCCCCGATTGGCCCGATTGGCCCTGCTGCCCTTGTTGGCCCGATTGGCTCTGCTGCCCCGGTTGGCCCGATTGGCTCTGCTGCCCCGGTTGGCCCGGTTGCCCCGGCTGCCCCGGTTGCCCTTGCTGCCCCTGCTGCCCTTGCTGCCCCGGCTGGCCTTGCTGCCCCGGCTGGCTCTGGGCACCCGCCTGGGCGATTTGTTCGCGGGCGTTCTGCACCTGCGCGAGGGAACCCTGTGTGTTCTGCTGGTTGGCGAGGTTGCCCTGCGCCTGGCGCACATCATTCGCGGCCTGCTGAAGCTGCTGCGCCGCCGTCTGATTGTCGCCCTGTTGCAGCGCGTTCGCCGCGTTCTGAAGACTCTGGGCGGCCTGCGGGTCGCTGGCTGCCATCTGGGCCGCCTGTTGCGCCAACTGCTCGGCAAGCTGCCGCCGCTCGTCGGCGCTCATTTGCGAAAGCTGACGGGCCAGAGCTTCAAGCTGTTGCGCGGCCTGGTCGAGGCTAGGGTGCTGACTGGGCTGATTCCCTGCCCGCGCCTCAAGGCTACGGGCCAATTGCTCAAGTGCGGCGCGGCGTGCGTCGGCGTTGGGGTCAAGGCGCTGCTGAAGCCGCGCTTCGGCGGCGGAGAGATCGGCCAGCGCCGCTTGGCGGTCGCCACCGTTACGCCGTAGTTGCTCCTGAAGCGCCTGAATCTCTTTGATCAACTGCTCGCGATCAGTCTGGGTGAGCTGCGTGTCGGCGCTAATCTGGCGCTGAAGCTCCGCCAACTGCTGCTCAGTCTGGGCCATGGCCGTCTGGACAGCCTGACGCTCGGCGAGTACCTGGTCTTGGGGATTCGGCAGCACGAAGAGCAACAGGCCCGCGAGTGTCAGGGGCGCAAGCGCCCACAAGAGGGGGCGACGCGCAACGTGTAGTGGCACCTGACGCGCCTTGAGCGACTGGGCGACAAGGCTGGCATCTTCCTGCTGGTACGCGCTGAGCGCATCGTGGGCGCCACGGTCGTGCAGTTCGATGGCGGTGATCAAGCGCTCACGCAGCCCAAGGATGTGATCAATGCGCTGGGCGACCCGCCGTAGCGGCAGGGGCCGGAAGAGCGCGTAGCCAAGCACCGCAAACGCCCAAAGCAGCAGCGGCAAGACCGCCCAGAGGCGCAAGGTGGTGATCGGAAACAGCCGCCCGGCCACGGCGACTAGCACCACAGCGATGGCAGCGATCCAGAAGCTGCGCGTGGCAAAGAGCAGCGTATCGCTTAGGCGCAGGCGCAGCCCCATAGGCCGCAGTTGTCGCCGCACCAGATCATAGGGGGAAAGAGTCTGAGCCATCTGGCTGCCTTTTGGAACCAAGAACGAAGGATGAGGGATGAGGGATGAGGGATGAACAACGTACTGACGGCCCCTCGGCTCAATATGTTCCGGTCGCCCGTCGTCGCGCTTTACTCGCCCGTTTTCTTCCAGACGTGCTTCTCGACAATCTGGCGAGTGAGGCTGCCCTCGTCCCAGAACTCGACGACGCGCTGGCTGACGATGGTGACGACATTGGGGTCAGGGTTGGCGGGGGTGACGCTGCGCTGAAGCGCCTCGGCGGCGGAGCGAGCGACAACGGGCAGGCCAGCCCGCTCGGCGCGGCGCTTGAGCCAGACGATACCGGCCTCGGCGGCGACGGCAGCGAGGCCCATGGCGACGGCCCGACTCACCTGCTTGACCTGCGCCAGCGGGATGCTCTGGCCGGCAATCGTGATCGCCCCCTCGCTATGGGGGATGATCGCGTTATGTTCCAGCGAAGCGCCACACGCGCCGCAGTAGCGATTCTCTAGCGGGTTGCCATGCTGGCAAGCAGGGCAGATACGCTCGACCATTGGGGTTGCTCCTTGGCGGATGTGTGGGAGACACGCGACTGTAGCGGCAGTATAGCACCGCAAAAGGGCGCGGCGCAAATATGTGCCACGCTGCGTCAGCGCGCCGCCCCATGCGCTGATCTGTCCAGCGCCGCCCGTCTGTATCTTGTCGGACGCAGAAGGACGAAGGCCACAGATGCCTTCGTCCTTCTGCGCTCGTCGTTTGTTCCGGCGCTACACGCCCGGCACCTCACCAGCGTCCTTCGTCTGGGCATCAATGATGATCGTGCCAGGGGTGGGCAGCACGGGCGGGCGGGGCGCCTCGCGGCGGCGGCGCACCAGGGCCGTGGTGGCTGTGGCGCGTGAGCCATTGGCGAAGCCGAAGGCGGTCTTCTCGCGGCTGGCGCTGAACGGCGTGTAGGGGTACTCGACCTCAATGCGGTCGAGGATCTCCTTCACATCCAAGTCGGTCAACTCGTTCCGCAGGATGAGCGCCTCGGCAATGGCGATCACCGCCTCGCGGTTATTTTCAAGCAACTGCTTGACCTGGCGGTACTGC